>JADGNW010000136.1 GCA_017883315.1 Blastocatellia bacterium
GCGTGACCGCAACCGATCTGGTGTTGACCATTACAGAGATGCTTCGCAAAGCGAAAGTCGTCGGCAAGTTCGTCGAGTACCACGGCGAGGGCGCGGCGAGTTTGTCGCTCACCGACCGCGCGACGATAGCCAACATGTCGCCCGAGTACGGCGCTACTATGGGATTCTTCCCGGTCGACGACCAAACCTGCGACTATTACAGAGCGACCGGCCGCTCGGACGAACATGTGGACCTGATCCGCAGCTACTTCACGGCGCAGGGAATGTTTGGGATTCCGCGCAAGGGCGAATGCGACTACAGCACCGTGCTGGAATTCGAACTCTCGTCAGTCGAACCCAGCGTTTCGGGACCGAAGCGGCCGCAAGATCGCATCGCACTGCCGGAACTCAAGAGCAAGTTCGAAGAGCTTCTTCAAAAGCCCGTCGGCGAAAACGGCTACAACAAATCCAAAGACGAGATCGGCAAACGCTTCCCGGCGAATGTCGGAGCGCGGCAGAACGGCGCGCAATCGGGTGGCGGCGAGCAGCGGACAGAGAGTGCTCCTGTGTCCGTGCAAAACGCAACCAGCGCGACGAACACAAGCGTGGCTAGCGAGACCGAGATGATGAACAACCGGCCCACCCCCGACCGCGTTCAAGATAGCGAAGACGAAAGCTCTCACGGCGCCCGCGTAGACGTCGGGCACGGCGACGTGCTGATTGCCGCGATCACTTCGTGCACCAACACATCGAATCCAAGCGTGATGCTCGCCGCGGGACTGTTGGCCAAGAAAGCAGTCGAGAAAGGGCTGACTATTCGGCCGGTGGTTAAGACGTCGCTTGCGCCGGGCTCGCGAGTCGTGACTGATTATCTCGAGAAAGCCGGGCTCCAGCAGTATCTGAATCAACTTGGCTTCAACCTCGTCGGCTACGGCTGCACGACGTGCATCGGCAACTCGGGGCCGCTCGAACCGGGCATTGAAGAAGCGATAAGCGAAAACGACCTTGTAGGCGCAAGCGTGCTCAGCGGCAATCGCAACTTCGAAGCGCGCGTGCATCAGAGCGTGAAGGCGAATTTCCTGATGAGCCCGCCTCTGGTCGTCGCGTTCGCGCTTGCGGGCCGCGTCGATATCAATCTCACAGCAGAGCCGATCGGGAAGGGAACTGGGGGTCGTGATGTTTATCTCCGCGACATCTGGCCAACCGCCGCAGAAGTGCGCCAGCATCTGCAGACCGCATTCGACCCTGAGACCTACCGGGCACGCTACAGCAACTTTGTCGAAGGGAACCCGCTGTGGAACGAGATTCCATCTATCGCCGGCGACGTGTACGAGTGGGACCCGGAATCGACTTATATCCAGGAGCCGCCTTACTTCGAAGGCTTTTCCATGGAACACGGAGGGGAACACGGCGGCGTGAGTGAAATCAAAGGCGCGCGGGCGCTGGCGATCTTCGGCGACTCGGTGACCACCGATCACATTTCGCCGGCAGGGGCGATCAAGCCGACTTCACCCGCCGGGTTGTACCTTCAAGCGAACGGCGTGTCGGTCGCGGACTTCAACAGCTACGGCGCGCGCCGAGGCAACGATCGAGTGATGACTCGTGGGACTTTCGCCAACGTGCGGATCAAGAACCTGATGGTCCCCGGCACCGAAGGCGGCGTGACGGTTCACCAACCGGACGGCGAGCGAATGAGCATCTACAACGCGGCGATGAAGTATCAATCGGAAGGCCTTCCGCTGATGGTGTTCGCGGGCCAGGAGTACGGAACTGGAAGCTCGCGCGACTGGGCCGCGAAGGGAACTCGCTTGCTTGGCGTAGGCGCGGTTATTGCTCAGAGCTTCGAGCGAATACATCGGTCGAACCTTGTCGGGATGGGAGTGCTGCCGTGTCAGTTCAACGAGGGCACGAACGCGCACTCGTTGAAGCTCGATGGAACCGAGACCTTCGACCTTACGGGGTTTGAAGCGGGAATCACGCCTCGTCAGGATCTGACGCTGACGATTCACCGGGCGAACGGCGAGACCGAGCAAGTTCCGGTGACGCTTCGCATCGACACGCCGATTGAGGTTGATTACTACCTGCACGGCGGGATCTTGCCATATGTGTTGAGGCAGTTGATTTCGGAGAGTTAATCAAAACTCTGCTGCAGTCACTGCCCACGCTTCTCAATCTTCGGGGATCGACGATGCCTCCCGCTGGCGTGCGATTTCCGTGAGAAGATCGGCTGGCTTAACGATTCTCAGCATGGGATAGCGCCGCTGAAATTTGCGCCCCTCTTCTGCATCATATCCATCAAATCGAGCAGATCGCGATCAAGGCTGACAAGGTACCTGGCCTCCGTCACCAGAGCGAGGTTGACGTAAGGCTCATCCTCCGGGTCGCGTTGGTAGTGAAACTCTTCTGGCACGTTCGAAATGGGGATGGATAGCGCAGCGATCTCGCCAACAAAGGTTTCCACGCGTTCGAGCGTCAAGTCAGGTACGAGTTGCCTGAAGACTGGCCGGCTCAATACGTCTGCAACCTCAGCAAGAATGGTCGCCGAAACAAAGAGGCTGATCTCGCCACTCTCAATCAAGTCTTTACACTTCCCGGCGGAACCGCTGGGATTCAGCGCCACCTGCACAAAGATATTGCAGTCAAAGACGACTCGCGGAGGAGGGATTGTCATTGCGGTTTTCGTCTTGCTTTTCACGCCACATTGCGCGGCGTTCGGCTTTGACCAACGCGGTTAATTCTTCCTCGGACATGCCGCTGGCGCCGAATTGCTCACGCACCGGGGCCAGCAATTCGTCAAGCGATCGTTTCCTTAGCGCTCGTTCGACAGCGTCGATCACATACGCCTCCGCGTCCTGTCCTTGTCGGGCAGCGGCTTCGAGAACCCTGGTCTCAAGATCCCTTGGCAACGAAATCGTTAAGCTCATTCTTGCATCCTTGCTCCAGACTTGCTCTGGTGAATGATACCACAAGGTGACGACAGAATCGCTCGCGTTGAAGGCCATTTCAGGAGCGCCTTTAGGAACGCGGAAGGTGCAGGTCGACGCTTACGTCGTCGAATTGATAGATGAAGGTTCATACCGCCATGCAAAATTCACAAGTTCACTGGGGAATGCCGACGCTGACGATGCACCGGACGAATGGTGAGACCGAGCAAGTTCCGGTGACACTTCGCATCGACACGCCGATTGAAGTTGACTACTACCTGCACGGCGGGATCTTGCCTTACGTGTTGAGGCAGTTGATAGCAGCAAGCTAGAACCTGCGGGTGGCTACAGCTCTCTTTGCGTCTTTGCGAGTCTTGGCGTCTTTGCGCGAAACGAGACATTGAATCCTGAGACTGGTTCGCGCAAAGACGCCACGACTCGCAAAGACGCAAAGAGAGCTGTATCCACCCGCAGGTTCTAGCTTGCTGCTATCAACTGCCTCAACACATAA
>JADGNW010000016.1 GCA_017883315.1 Blastocatellia bacterium
TCGAGTTTTTGATCGACTCAGGGGCTGTTTACTCCGTCGTGCCAACTCCTACGTTGGAACGACTCGGCATCAAGCCTTTCGCAGAGCAGCAGTTTCGCCTGGCGGACGGAAGTAAGATCGTTCGAAAGAAGGGAGGCGCTCTTTTCAAGTACGAGGATAGCATAGGCGTGGCAGACGTCATCTTCGGCCAGGAAGGGGACAGTGTGCTGTTGGGCGCGTTTACGCTTGAATCGCTTGGGCTAGTTCTTGATCCGCTTCGCAGAGAACTGAGGGCATTGCCGATGATTCTCGCTTATGATGTCGCTGGTACCGAGGAGGTCTGACGAATTCAGCCTGAGTTCCCCACGACTTCGTGATCTCATTGACCTACGCAACAAAATGAAGAGTTCAAACCGGGCCGCTCAAACTCAAATCCGTCCTGTGCGTGGTTCACGCGAGAAGCGAGCGTTTATCGAGCTTCCTTATCGACTCTACCGCAACCACCCGCACTGGATCGCGCCGTTGAGGATCGCCCAGAAAGACATTCTCAACACCAGGAATCACCCGTTCTATAAGACCTCGGACGCCGAGATGTTTCTCGCCGAACGCGATGGCCGAGTCGTTGGCCGGATCATGGCGATTCTCAATCACGCGCACAACGAATTTCAAAACGAGCGCGCCGGATTCTTTGGGTTCTTCGAGGTTGAGAACGATGAGCAAGCCGCGGCGGTGCTTGTTGACGCGGCGCGCGACTGGGTTCGCGCGCGCGGCGCCGAAGTGATTCGCGGCCCGGTGAATCCCTCAACAAATTATGAATGCGGGTTGCTGGTTGAAGGCTTTGACCTCGATCCGATGGTTATGATGACTTACAACCCGCCTTACTATGCCGAGCTTCTCGAGGCGTGCGGGATGAAAAAGGCGATGGATCTTTACGCTTACGACATCGCTGCGAGCTACTTCAATCACTCGAACAAGCTGCAACGTGTCGCTGAGCGGCTCAGGAAGAAGAGCAATATCAGCGTTCGACCAGTAAACATGAAAGACTTCAGAAACGAAGTCGGCATGATTCGAAGAGTCTACAATGACGCGTGGAGTCGCAACTGGGGATTTGTGCCGATGAGCGAAGAAGAGTTTGATCATCTGGCGAAGGACCTCAAACAGATCGTCGATCCCCGGGTACTCTTGATTGCCGAACAGGAGATCGAGGGAGGCGGTCGCAGGCCAGTCGGGTTTCTGCTTGCGGTGCCCGACATCAATCGCGCGCTAAAAAAAATCAATGGGCGTTTGTTGCCCTTCGGACTGCTAAAGCTCTTGTGGCACTCGCGCAAACTTGACGCGGTCCGTGTCATCACAATGGGCGGCATAGTTGAATTTCAAAACCAGGGGATTGGCTCGATCTTCCTGGACGAAATATATCGCCGCGCTCCCGCGGCCGGACTTCCAACCGGCGAAATGAGTTGGATACTCGAGAGCAATGTGATGATGAATCGAGCGGCTGAGTTAGTTGGAGGCCGCCGCTCCAAGATTTACCGGATTTATGAGATGCCCGCGTGAAGGCCCGCGTGATAGTTAGTTGCCTTCGTTGAAGATATCCCGGGTGCTATCATCTAGGTCGACGGTTTTAGGCGGAGGTCAACTGAATGCGGAAACTGATCGCTCTCGTGATTGTGCTCATCGTTCTGGTCGGAGTTGGCTATTACGTTTACACTCACGGCTGGAAGAAACCCGGAAGCCTTAGCTCTCTTTTTTCGTCGTCGGGCGACGCGACTACGACCAGGAAGGTCAAGACTGCGCTTGGACTCTCGAAGCGCCTGGCCGGCTTCGATATCGACGTCAACACCAGCAACGGAATAGTTTCGCTTACCGGGCGAGTGCCTTCAGAAGACGCAAAGTCACTTGCCGGCGAGATCGCACGAGACACTCCCAGCGTGACGGATGTTAAGAACGAGATCGCGATTGAGCCAGGCGCCCAACCCTCGAGCGAAAGCGTTCACGTTGAGGACCTGGAGATTCGGGTGGCGATACTCGAAGCGCTGTCTCACAGCCGTGAGCTTGGAGGGAAGAACATCGACGTCAAGGTTAATGATAGAACGGTGACTTTGTCAGGCACGGTTGAGACTCCCGCACAACGCAACGGAGCGGAACAAATCGCGCGGGCCGTGGATGGTGTCGCGGGCGTGACTAATAATCTGAGCGTGACCAATCCGCAAGCGATGACTGAGCCTCCGGCGGCAAGCGCGCCTCCTGCCGATTTGAATGTGGATCTTGCCAAACGCGTTGAGTTTGAGTTGTATCGAACCAACGCATTCAACACTCTGACCATTCAGGTCGCAGCCGTGGAGGGTGCTGTCACGCTTTCGGGAACCGTGAGATCTCGCGCCGAACAGTTATTGGCAGAACGGGTGGCGCAGAGCGTTGCCGGGGTTAAGAAAGTAGCCAACGATTTGAAGGTCGCGGCAACGGCTGCCCGCCAATGAATGCGTGCAGCTCAGAGTTGAAGCCTTCTGATGAAACGGATTTGACGGATTCACACGGATCTCATCTCTTGTCAGTTTAAAGCGAAGGTGGAACAAGGAAAACTCATCAAGAAGTGGCGCAGCGTTGAGCTTAACGCCACGCGCATATTCCATCGGGTTCGTCTCCCTACCAATCAAAAATATTTTGTACTCACCGTCACGATTGCCATCGCGTGCGGGCTCGTTGCCGTAAGCTATCACTGGCTGATCAGACTCATCTCGGCAAACTTGATCGAGCGCGCAATCGCTAGTCACGGCCGCAGCCACGCCTTGTGGATGTTGATAGTCCCGACAGGTGGAGGACTGGCCGCTGGGCTGCTGATTCACTACTTTGCGCCCGAGGCTCGGGGCAGCGGCATCCCGCAAGTGAAGATTGCCTACTCGATGAACTACGGCCGGGTTCCCATGCGCGTCGCGTTTGGCAAGGCGGTGATATCGGCGTTGAGCGTGGGCACGGGTGCAAGCCTTGGGCGCGAAGGCCCCACGGTTCAGATTTGCGCGGCGCTGGCACACTTGATCGCGAAAATGTTCTCCATCCCGCGCCGCAAGCAAATGAACCAGCTTCCGGTGGGGGCTGCGGCCGCCATCGCGGCGGCGTTCAACACGCCGATCGCAGCGGTGACATTTGCGCTCGAGGAAATCATCGGCGACCTCAATCAAAAGCTCGCAGCTTCGATCGTAATTGCGGCGGTAATCTCCGCTATGATTGAGCGGGCGCTCTTGGGTGCGCATCCGCTGTTCATCGGCGCGAACATTTACGCGCTCAACGATTCCAGAGAGTTGATTGCGTATGCCGGTTTGGGCGTCACCGCCGGCGTAGTCGGCGTCGCTTTTTCGAAGTTGATTCTCTGGCTGCGCTTCGTTTTCCGCGATCGAGTTCATGTTCCAGTTTGGTCAAAGCCGGCTGTGGGCGGTTTGATCATAGGCGTGATCGGTCTATGGCAGCCTAATGCGCTTGGCCTCGGTTACGACTTTCTTGGAAACGTGCTGCGCGGTGAAGATCAGTTAATGCTGAAAGCGGTGCTGGCGTTGATGATTGCGAAGATACTCGCTTCGGCGTTCAGCTACGGATCAGGGATGTCGGGAGGCGTGCTCGGCCCATCATTATTCGTGGGGGGCATGCTTGGTGTCGCGGTATGGCATGGGCTGATGTATGTGGAACCCAACGCGGCGATCGCGCGCGGGGGATTTGCGCTTGTGGGAATGGGAGCTGTGTTTGCGGCAGTGATACGGGTGCCGATAACTTCGATACTGCTGATATTCGAGATGACCTACAACTACGAAATCATCCTGCCGTTGATGATCGCCAACGCGATTGCTTACACGGTGGCGTCACGGCTAACGCCGCTCTCGATCTATGAAGCCTTCATGTTTCAGGATGGGATTCATCTCGCCGCCCAGCCAAAGGCGGATATCCTATCGGGAATAACCGCCGCGTCGGTGATGACCCAGGATGTAGTCACGCTTCCAAACGATATCACTGTGCGAGAGGCGCTCGACGTAGTTGGCTCGCTGGAGTTCAGCGGATACCCGGTGCTGAGCGGCGGCCGAATGGTAGGTTTGATAACGACGGGCGATCTTAGAAGGCTTGAAGCACAACGCCGCGACAATGAGTTGATCGAAGACGTGATGGTGAAGAAGGTCGTTCACGCTCATCCGGAGCAGACGCTCGACACCGTAGTGCTGAAACTGGCGCAGCGCGAGTTCTCACAGCTTCCGGTGGTTTCGCGCATGGACGATACGAGGCTCCTCGGGATCATCACGCTGCGCGACATCGCCCGCGCGCAGGCCAGGATGGCTGCGACGCAGTATTCGCTCGGCCCCGATGATACGATTCGGCCGGCGAACGTTACAAAAGTCTCCGACAAGTCAATGTTTTGATCCGCGTGGATATCTGCTGTGCACACATGTAAGGGCGGCTCTCTGTGGCCACCCCTCTCCTAACAATAACGTTGACCGGCCGAAGAGGGGCGGCCACGGAGAGCCGCCCCTACATGTTATTTCTTGAATAGACTATCGAAGGCAGAACGCGCATCGGCGGCGGGACTCTTGAAAGTACTCGCAGGTCTCAGATTGTTGGCAGCAAAAAAATCGCAGAAGTTAGCTTTATCGCGATCGGTTACCCACTCGGCTTGCGGCTCGCGACATTTGTTGTGGGCATGCGGATCGTAGTTATTGCAATTCAGGCATGAGTGAACGTCAGAGCTACAACGTGGACACTCGTCGCTCCGCGAGATGTAGCCCTCGAACTTCAATTCGACGCCGCAGTGATGGCAAATCATAGCTCGCTCCACTGATCGAAGCAGCTCAAGCCTGCTTCTACGACATAGCATAAAAGCATTCCCCTCATGGATCAACCGTAGATCTTCAGGTAGGCTTACTTCGATATGAGTCTTGATGAATTTTGCAGGCCCACGCCGACCATTGAATCGGCCAATGCCGCAGTGGCGGACTTCGCCAGTGAGCACGCTGCCGGCGCCGGCTCGGATGTTCAGCGAGCAACAAATCTCTTTTATGCCGTGCGAGACACCATACGGTACGATCCATATCATATTGATCTAACCGTCCAGGGAATGAAGGCGAGCACGACTTTGGCGAACGGACGCGGATGGTGTGTCTCGAAGGCAATTCTGCTTGCCGCTTGCTGCAGGTCAATCGGCATCGCGGCCAGACTCGGGTTCGCTGATGTGCGAAACCATCTATCGACCGAGCGGCTGCGGCAAACGATGCGCACCGACATATTCTACTGGCACGGCTACACCGAGATGTTGCTCGACGGCAAGTGGGTCAAGGCAACCCCGGCTTTCAACATCGAGCTCTGTGAAAAGTTTCGACTGTTACCGCTGGAGTTCGATGGAAGAAACGATTCGCTCTACCACCCCTTCGACGCGGATGGTAATCGGCATATGGAATACGTGAACTACCGCGGAGCTTATTCGGACGCTCCTCTGGATGAGATTGCACGGACATTTCAAGAGGAATATGCGTTCACCAACACGCGGTCGGAACTGGGATCGGCGAGTTTCGAAGCGGACGTGGAAGTAGAGACTGCCAACGAGTAGGAATTGAAAGTTGCGCTGATCGCCTGACGTTCAGCGCGGTGGTGCGGCCAGCTTCCTGGCGAGATCTGTTTTCTCGGAGGCCTTCCTCCACAAACCGGCAATCAGCTTCTCCACTGACAATTTGTTTCCCGCAGCCGCCGCCGCGCGCAGGTCAGGATACAAAGCCAGCGTGTCAGTAACAGCCGGAGACTCAGTATCTGTGATGGTGCCGTCGCTCGATCGTCCGAACTTCAAAATCCAAACGGCTCGCGCCCAGGTGTAATCGGTCAGTGCTCCAGCCAACAGCGAAACGACGCGAGCTTCAGCGGCGTTGTCCGTCGAGCTGTACTTGCTGACGAACCGTTCCGCAGCGCGTCGAAGCTCTGTCAGTTGTCGTCCGTACTCGGTATAGTCAACGCCCGGCTTCAAGCTCGATGCCAGCGTTTGAAAGAATCCGAGCGGCAAATCTGCCTCGCGCGAGAAATCAGCCCGCACTGGTCCTATCGGCTGATTCTCTCGCTCACTCGGGGCAGCAGCTCCGCTAAACGAAAGCGACGCGATCGTATCAAGCGCGATTGAGGATTCCAAACTGTCAGCTTTGATCCGCACGCTATAAGCAGTCAGGTCGAGCAACTCGCCGGTGATGCGATCGCCATTCTTCGTGATAATCACAACGGTCGATCCTATCATTCGTGGTTTGCTTGCATCGGCGGGTTGGCTTGCGGCGCGCGGAGTCGCCTTCTTGCGTTTCTGCGCAGTCGCCGGCGCGGCGACCAGGAGAGAGACAATCACGAGGGCTACAATTGATTTCATAAGAGTGACCCGAGTCTCATTAGGCTGAGTCTCATTAGGATGGTCTGCAGTCCATCACGAAACAGCGATCGACGCTGCTTCGACAGGAGCTTCAGCATAAACTCCCTCAGCAGCCGATTCCGCTCGAGGCATGTTAGTTCGCCCGCTCTCGAGAGCTTGAAGTGTCGCTTGATCGACCTCATCGATCACGCGCTGCTCTAAGCTGCTAAGCACGCCGGCGTTTCGCTCGCGGAGTGCGTCCGTGCGTTTCACTCCGCGTTTGCTTTCAAGATCGAGAGTGCCCTCGATCAGGAAAGTTTCATACACTCCGATTGGATCGCGCTTGCCCCAGTAGGAGAAGAGCTGCGCGTCAAAGGTTGCCCGGGCCTCGCGCTCATCGTGCGTCGCGTGTCCACCCATTCTGAACGTGTCGGCGATCAGCAAAACGGGGCCTTTGCCTTCGCGGCATGCAGCGGCGGCCAGCTTCGTAGCTGCATAAGCATCAAGCACGTTGTTCCCATCGAACGTGCTTCCTTCAATGCCGTAGCAAGCGGGCCAGTCAGAAAAAGATCCGCGATGATGCTGATCCAATCGCGTGCCGAGAGCAACTTTGTTGTTCTGGATGATGACGATCATCGGGAGGCGCTGCACTGCCGCGAGGTTCATGGTCTCGTGAAAGACTCCTGACTTCGTCGAGCCATCGCCAATCCACGTCAACGCAACGCGAGCCTCGCGCTTCAGCTTGAACGACAAAGCGAGGCCGGCAGTGACAGCCATTGCGTCGCCTACCTGGCTTATCGGAGCAAGCACACCGCGCTTGAAGTCTCCGATGTGAAGATCGCGCCCTCGAGTAGGCGAGTCAGCGGTTCCCAGGTAACCGCGAAGCATATCCGCCAGAGGCATTCCCATCTCGTGACAAGCTCCGGCATTGCGAATCATCGGGGCTACGAAATCGGTAGAGAGACCATCGCTTGCGACCGAACGATCAAGTGAGTGCACTGGCCCAATTGTGGCGGCTTCTTCTCCGGTGCCGAGCCAGGCTTTTGAGATCACACCTTGCTTAACCCATCGCTTCAGCGCGATGTCGTGAAGTCTGTTTCGAACGAGTCCTTCATAGAGCGCGAGCAATTGAGCTGGTTCGAGCGAGCGGACGATTGTGTTGCGCAGGGAATCTGTTTCGATTGTGCGAGTGAAGTCGTCGACGACCTCGGTATCGGGTTTCCAGTCGAGGTATTCGGGTGGGTCGAATGCCGGATAGCGAATCATAGAAACTGGTTTCGGGTTTAGAGTTCAGGGTTCGTGGTTCAGGGTTCGTGTCTCGATATTCAGAGTTCCTTGCTATTTGAATCGCGTTATAGCATGCGTGAAAACTCGGAGCGCCGAACCCTGAACTCTGAACCCGGAACCCTGAACCGGGAACTCCGAACCCTGAACCCTGAACCCTGAACTATTGCGCTCCCAACGCCAACTTGGGATCAGCGAGAGCGATGTCAACCTCGTCGCCCACTTCGACTACCAGAGCTTCGGCGGCACCCGGCGAGATACCAATGTCGAGGCCGGTGTTTTCGTGTGGTCCGTAATCAACCGCACGCACGATGACGGCATTGCTGTTCTTCGCGTTGGTCACCAGGAGTTTCTTGTTTGCCCATGAGCGTTTCACTTCTTCGGGCGTCAAGTGCTCAACGTGATAGTTCCAGCGCATCGAGCAATAGAAACTCTTGGGATTGAGGCTGCGAACTCGTTCGTAAACGCCGTGCGGACCCGTAGGCAGCGCCAGCTTATCGTCGGGCTTTATGCCGCGATCCTTAGGGCCGCCGAATATGACGACCTTGCCCTGAGTCGCTGGTAGTTGAAGTTCGTGGTCAATGACCGGCGCTTGCGGAGCCGCAGCCTCGCCGGTCTGTCTTGCAGCGTTGCTTGTGGCAGCCGAAGAAGCGCCCTTCGTGCTTTTTGTTGAAGTGTTCGTTCGGGCTGGCTTCTTGCTTTTCCTCATTGAGGCCGGCTTTGACCCTTTCATAGAATCTCCTTGCGTGTCGTAAGAGAAAGTCGTTGTGCTCTTTGCGAAGGATTAATTATACACGCTCGCCGCGCTGAGTCATGTGAGTCAGGTGAGACAAGCGCTCGGCGAGGGGACATCGCGTCGGTTAGCATATCGCTTCAGCGAAACGGGACGACCGGTTCAACCTGGCATCGACCGTCACCTCGGTTTCGACGATTGCGATTTCAACCACGCACGATAGGTCTTGGGACAGTCATGTGTCTTCACTTGTTTCCA
>JADGNW010000137.1 GCA_017883315.1 Blastocatellia bacterium
AATCTCACGCACCTTGCGATACTGAACCAGCGCATCCGAGACTTCACGAAACGCCGTCTGAATGGTTCTCTCATATTCGATCAGCGCGATCTGCTGTTGCGCTTCTGTGAGCTTCACTCTCGATTTGATTCGACCCGCGTTGAAGATCGGCTGTGTAATCCGCGGCACAAATTGCCAGGTGCTGGTGGGATCGGTGAACAGACTCGATAGCTGATTGCTTTGAGTGCCCAGGAAACCGGTAAGGCTGATGCTCGGAAAGTAAGCAGCCTTGGCCACGCCGATGTCAGCGTTAGCGGCGATCAGAGTTTGCTCCGCCGCTCTGATATCCGGCCGGCGGTCGATCAGCGAAGACGGCAAACCCGCGGGCACGGACGGAGGTTGCTCCTGATCGCCCAACGCCCGCCCGCGTGTAACCGGGCCGGGGTTCTTTCCAATCAACAAGCTGATGCGGTTTTCGGTTTGTTCGAGTTGGCGTTCGACGTCGGGAAGTTCTTGCGATGCGCTGTAGACCAACTGTTCGGCCTGGCGCACCTCGAGCATCGTGGCGACGCCGCCTTGCTGGCGAACCTTGATGAGCTGAAGTGAGTTCTGCCTCGTGGCCAGAGTTCGCTTCGCGATATCGAGTTCCAGATCGAGTTCGAGCAAGTCGAAGTAAGAAGTTGCGACATCGCTTACGAGAGTCGTCATCACCGTCTTGCGATCCTCCTCACTCGCCTGCAATTGGGCCCGTGCCGCTTCGGTTTGGCGCCTCAACCGGCCCCATACGTCTATCTCAAAAGACAGCAGGTTGAGCAGGATGGTGCCAAAGGTTCGATCTCTAGAGACACCCGGAGGAAGCGGGAAAGATCCTTTAGTAGAGTTGCGTTGCTTTGTAATGTCTGCTGTGCCCGCGATCTCCGGGAACTGCTCGGCTCGCGCAAATCCGAGTTGAGCGCGAGCGGCGCTGACTCGCGCGACGGCTTCGCGAATGTCGTAGTTCTGCGTAAAGGCGGTGTTGATCAGGTCCTGGAGTTGCGAGTCCTTGAAGACCTCGAACCATTTCAAGTCCGCAAGCGAGTGAGCGTCGGGCGGCGCGTTCGGATCGGCGGTTCCGCGAAACACATCCGGTGTGCTGACCGGGGGTCGATGGTACTTCGGACCGACGGTGCAGCCACTCAGCAAAGCTAGAACCAGCGCGATGATCGTGACAGTCTTAGTGGTCTCCGTGTTCATTATCACCATCAAATATTTTCCATTTTCCATTTTTCATTTGCCATTTCGTGAGAGCGATGACAAATGAAAACTGTCAAATGACAAATGGAAAATGTCTCAGTCTCCTGGCGCGGGCTCGGGGGATTCCGGCAAAGTCCCCGAGACGCGCCTCTTTGCGCCCGAGAGCTTCTCAACCACGTAGAAGGTCGCCGGGATGATGAAGATCGCAATCCCGGTTGCCGCCAGCATCCCGACGATCACGACCGTTCCAAGTATCCTTCGACCCGCCGCGCCAGAGCCTGTTGCAATCCACAAGGGAACGCAACCGAGGATGAATGCGAACGAAGTCATAAGGATCGGACGCAATCGAAGCCGGGCGCCTACAAGCGCGGCCTCGGCGAGTTCACGTCCTTTCTCAAATTCGGCCTTGGCGAACTCGACGATCAATATCGCGTTCTTGGCCGAGAGACCGATTAGCACGATCAATCCGATCTGCGCGTACACATCGAGATCGAGTCCCCGCAGCATCAACCCGATGAAAGCGCCGAAGACTGCAATCGGCACGGTCAGCAGAACCGAGAATGGAAGCGACCAGCTCTCATACAGCGCGGCTAAAATCAAGAAGACGAAAACGAGCGACAGTGCAAACCCGACAACGGCGGTGCCCGAGGCCTTTCTTTCCTGATAGGAGAGATCCGACAAATCATAACTGATCTCGGCCGGAAGAACTTCCTTTGCCACCTCCTCGAGCGCAGTCATTGCCTGGCCTGAACTGTAGCCCGGAGCCGCGGCGCCGATCACTTGAGCCGCGCGATACACGTTGAAGCGGTTCGTGTACTCCGGCCCGTTAATCTTGCGAGTCGTGACCAGCGACGACAAAGGCACCATGTTGCTGTCATTGTTTCGCACGTAATACTGCCGGATGTCGGCGTCGGTCATGCGCTCTTGCCCTTCGGCCTGGAGGAAGACTCTCCACTGCCGGCCGAATCGATTGAACTGATTCAAGAACAGTCCCCCGAGATAAGCCTGAAGCGTTTGATAGACATCGCTGATCGCTACGCCTTGCTTCAAAACTTTGTCCCGGTCGACGTCGGCATATATCTGCGGAACGGTCGCCGAAAAGCCTGAGTTAACCGCAGCGAGTTCGGGGCGCTTTCGACATGCTTCGAGAAACTTCTGAAGATTCTGATCGAGAAAATCGACCGTGCCGCCGCTTCTATCCTGAAGCCAGAAAGAGAACCCGCCCGCAGCTCCCAGTCCCGGAATGGACGGGGGCAGCAGCGCGATCGAGATCGCCTCCGGGATTTCTTTGTTCATGGCGCCGTTCAATTTTCGCGCGATTCCCTGGGCCTCTAATTCAGACGAACCGCGCTGGTCCCATGGCTTGAGAATTACGAAGAAGAAACCGTTGTAGCTCGCCGATACGCGATTCAGCAGACTGAAGCCGCCAATTGTATTGTAAGCCTGAATACCATCGGTTCTGTCGAGGATTGCCTCGACCTTCCGCAAAACCTGATCGGTCCTCTCAAGCGAAGCCGCCGGCGGGAGCTGCACGTTCAGCAACAGGTAGCCATAGTCTTCGTCGGGAAGGAAGCTCGTCGGAAGCTTCGCGCCCAAGACTGCATCCAGCCCGGCGAAAGCCGCAATGATGAGAAGCGCTACGACGGCTTTCCGGATCAGTGCATTACTCCAGATAAGGTAACCTTGCGTAGCTCTGGTGAACCATCGATTGAAACCGTCGAAGAGAAGTCCGATCGGCCCGTGATTCTTCACGCGCGGCTTGAGTATGAGTGCCGCCAGCGCGGGTGAGAGAGTCAAAGCGTTGAACGCTGAAATGAGAACCGAGATTGCGATCGTCACTGCGAATTGATTGTTCAAGCGGCCCTGAATTCCTCCGACAAACGCGATCGGAAGAAAAACCGAGGACAAGATCAAAGCGATTGCGATCACCGGTCCCGAAACTTCTCTCATCGCTTGAAGCGTGGCCGCGCGTGGCTCCATCCCATCTTCAATGTGATGTTCGACCGCTTCGACTACGACGATGGCGTCATCGACTACCAGACCAATAGCGAGGACCAGGCCGAAGAGTGATAGCGTGTTAATCGAAAAGCCAAGCAGCGGAAAAACCGCGAACGTGCCGATCAGCGAGACAGGCACCGCAATCATCGGAATAAGCGTCGCCCGCCAGTTCTGCAAGAAGAGATAGACAACCAATATCACCAGGATTACCGCGATCGAGAGCGTCTTGATTATGTCGCGAATGCCTTCGGTCACTGGAAGCGTTGTGTCCAGGGTGAGCTTATAGTCCAGGTCAGCGGGGAAGCGTTTCTTCAATTCCGCGATCGTGCTCTTGACGCCGTCGGCCACCGCAATCGCGTTCGAGCCGGGCGCTTGAAAGACCGCAACGATGCAGCCAGGCTGTCCGTCTACTCTTCCGATCTGCTGGTAGCTCTGCGAACCAAGCTCCGTGCGAGCGATATCCTTCAAGCGTACGACTGATCCATCCGGGTTTGAGCGAACAACGATCTGCCCAAACTCCTCCGGAGATTGAAGCCGTCCCTGTGCACGAACCGTATAAGTCTTCTCCTTACCCTTTGGTGCTGGTTCAGCGCCCACCTGGCCGGCCGGATTCACGGTGCTCTGTTGCTGAACTGCGCGAGTGATGTCGGGAACGGTCAGCCCGAGTTTGGCGAGCACGTCGGGCTTCACCCATATCCTCATAGCGTAGTCGCTCGCGCCGAAGAGCCTGACTTCGCCGACGCCCGGCACGCGATACAACGCGTCGTTGATGTTTATGTTTGCGTAGTTAGAAAGAAAGAGGGAGTCGTAAGTCTTGTTCGGCGAGAACAAGGAGATGACGAGCATCGGAAGACCGGTCGATTTGCGCAGGCTGATTCCAAACTGGTTGACGTCAGAAGGCAGATTGGGCTGCGCTTGCGCCAGACGGTTTTGCACGTTGACCTGGTCGGTGTTTGGATCGGTCGAAATGTCGAAAGTCACAGTCAACTGCATCGTGCCGTCATTCGCGTTGGTGGACTGCATGTAGAGCATGTTGTCCACGCCGTTCATCTGCTGTTCGATCGGTGTTGCAACCGATTGCTCGATCGTGACTGCATCCGCGCCCGTGTAAACAGTCGATGCGATGATCTGCGGCGGAACGATCGCGGGGAATTGCGCCAGCGGCAATCCGCGCATGGCCACCAGTCCGAGGATGACGGTGATGATTGCGATGACCATCGCGACGATCGGCCGGTTGATGAAGAATTTAGATATCATCTATGGGTCCTGGCTCATTCAGTAATTGCAAACTGCAAATTGAAAATTGAAAATTGGCTGGCCCCCCAAATCCGAACTCGAATCTCCGAAATTCGAATGTAGCTGTTGCCACTTTTCAATTTGCATTTTGCAATTTTCAATGCGTTTAGCTCTGTGGGGTTGCCGGTGCTTGATAAGGTGTCGGAGTCACCACCTGATCCGGTCTGATTCTCTGTATTCCTTCCGCGACCACGCTTTCACCGGGCTTCAATCCGTCCTCGATGATCCACATCGATCCGGTTTTTTCACCGACTTTCACTGGACGAATGCTTACTTTGTTATCGCTGCCGACGACCGCGACGCGGTAGCTGCCCTGCATCTCGCTGACGGCGCGCTGCGGCACGAGCAGCGCGTTTTGCTTTACGGTAGTGACGGCGCGAACTCGTCCATATTGCCCCGGCCGCAGAAGATTTCCCGGATTCGGAAACACGCCGGCCAACTTGATCGTGCCTGTCTTGAGATCGACGTTGCGATCCGCGATGAGGAATTTTCCTTTGTGTGGATAAGTCGATCCGTCGGATAGAATCAATTCCAGCTCGAGATGTTTCTCCGCGGCTGCGCGCTCAGTCGCAGTTGGATTGTGCTCGATGTTGTTGAGGTACTCCTGATCGGTTGCGGTGAACCACACCCTGATCGGATCGACCGTGGAAACGATTGTCAGAGGCTGACTGTTCGGATTGTTGGGAGTCACCAGGTTGCCGACTGTCACCGTCGCGACGCCGGCGATGCCATCAATAAGCGAAGTGATCTTTGTGAATCCCAGGTTGAGCTCGGCTGTTTTGACCGCCCCTTGTGCGGCTTGCACTGTTGCATTGGCGGCGACGATTGCGGCCTTAGCAGTTTCGACCGCGGCTTCCACCGCCTTCACCTGCGCCTTAGCAGCCAGGTTCGCCTGCACCGCGTTATCGAGATCCTGTTGAGTGACGGCGTTTTCTTTCGCAAGAGGAGTGTAGCGATCGACATCGTTTTGGGTCTTGCCCTGATTCGCCTCGGCCTGAACCAGCTGCGCCCTCGCTTGCAAGAGCTGGCTGTTTGCTTGCGCAACCTGCCCGTTGGCCTTTGCCAGCTCGCCCTTAGCCTGATCGAGCGCGGCTTGAAGAGGCCGCGCATCAATTTCGAAAAGCAACTGGCCCTTCTTAACAAACGATCCCTCGGTGTAGTTCTTGCTCAGAAGGTAGCCCGTCACCTGCGACTTGATCTCCGCGTTCACTATTCCGTCAAGCGTTCCGATCCATTCGCTGTAGATAGGAACATCTTTCTGCTCGACCTGTGCGACTTCGACTTCAACAGGCGGCGCTGCCTGAGCGGTGCCTTTGTTCTTCGAACGGCTGAAGACAAACACCAGCACGACAGCTATCAAAACGATTGCCGCCCCAATAAGCACCTTGCGCTTTGACTGTGTAGTCATCCTTTGGCCACCTCGGATTCGATTTCGTCAACGATCACTTTCATGAAACACCCCGTTGGCACCAGCACGACGCCTTGTTTGCGCATCCGGATTAGAAGCTCCTTGCCGTCTGAATCGATGAAACCAACAGCAGATAGATTCACGCGGATTGATCGACGCGGTTGCGAGGAGACGACTTTTTCCCAGCAGCCTTCGAGTTCCTTCACCCATCGCCCGACGAGTTTTCCCTCGACGGTTAGAGTTGTCAGCTCAT
>JADGNW010000138.1 GCA_017883315.1 Blastocatellia bacterium
CTCGACTACACGATTGCGGAGCTGGAGCACGACCGCGCTGCACTTGAAGAATTGCTGAGCCGCCACAATCGATGATTGTCATTTCAAACACCACACCGCTTCGCTACTTGATTGAAATAGAAAACACCCACATTCTCCCTGCGCTCTTTGGGCGGGTTGTAATTCCGCAGGCTGTTTTCGACGAGCTAAGCGATCCGAAGACGCCCCAGCAAGTGAAGGAATGGTTTCGCAACCTTCCAGTCTGGCTTGAAATAAGAACGCTGTCTTCTCCCCCCGCAAGCACGCTCAGTTTCCTTGACTATGGAGAACGAGAGGCAATTACCCTTGCGTTAGAACTCAAAGCGGATGCGGTGTTGATCGATGACCGAGCGGCAAGGAAAGCTGCGCAGGCACTCTCGCTGACTGTCCTGCCCACGCTTGCTCTATTGGAACAGGCGGCCGCAAGAGATCTCATTGATCTGCCGCAATCGATAGAGCGGCTCTCAAAAACGACCTTTCGCGCAACACCTAAGCTCTTCGAGCAAATGCTCGAACGCCACCGCGAGCTAAGAGAGGCGAGGAATAAGTGATGCGTCGCAACAAGTGGCGCCTGCAACTTGTCACGAAGCGCGGCGCGAAGCAGTATGGCAAGCAGAGGCCATCCCGCTTTCTCAACTAGTTTGTTCCTTCAGTTGAGACGCAATACGCGAAACGGGCGGGAGGGATCAGGGCCGGCGCTTCCGTCTTCGCGATAGTTCTCGTTGATGAATTCCACCAACTCGCGATAGGGCAGCTCCTTAAAATTTCCTTCGACATCAAGTATCAATCGCGGCTTCGTGCGTCGCAGATCTTCAAGTAGATTAGCCGCGGCTTCGTGCCTGAATTCTTCGCCCGATGAAGAGACCGTCGCTTCAGCGTCAGCAAAGCGCCCGTCTATGAAATACGGCGTCAAGTAGCGCGATGCCGGCCGGCAACCCGTGCGCCAAAACACATCGTGCGCGTAGCCCCAGATGTACAACGGCTCGCCCGCGGAAATTTGACTTCGCACAAAACCGGACACGACCCCAGCTTCTTGCTCGCGCTTTGTCATTCCCCAATTCGCGCTCCAATGCGTGCGCGTTCCCGTCAGAGTCTCGTAGGCTAGCACCGCGGTGCGGTGATGACATCTGAACAAACCGACCAAAAAGAACAGGCTCAAGACAACGATCCCAACCTGTGCGCTTCGTCTGCGATCCGGATTACCGAGTGCCCTTTGCAATGACTGCACGCCGCGCGCGCCAAGCAGCGACAGCGCGGGCAGCACGGGTATGAAGTAGTGCCCATAGAATCGCCCGCTCATTATTACCGCGATAAGCGATACGCCTCCCCACAGCGCAATCGTGCGGTCGAATCGCCGCGGCTCGGTTAGATTCGGAACGCTTGCCTGGGAGGTCGGGACTCCTTTGATGGATTGCCATGCCGCCAGCACCGCTAGCGACCACAATGCAGCGTTGAAAAAAATGAAGCCCAAGCCACGGCCGGCCATGAACTTGATCCACAGGCCCGCGGGTTCGGAGTCTATGTAAAACATGTTGAGGACTATTCCGTTCCTCCAGAAGTCCCCCAGCGCGTTCATTGAACGGAGCCACAAAACAAACGCTGCCATAACGAATGCGAATCCAGCGCCTACAAGCGACAGGTGACCAAACGCGCGCCACATCGAAGCGGACAGTCGCCGTTCTCCCCGGGCTCTCCACGTCGCGAAGATTTCGTACAGCGCGAAGAATCCCAGGTTGAGCACTCCAATCTGCTTGAACATCGCCGCGAGTCCGGTAAGCAGTCCGGCAGCAAACAGCGCGACGGCGGCGGAGGCCCAAATCCGCTTGCGTTCTGCGTTCCCGCCGTTTGGGTTGCTTGCACGAATGAAGAAGTAGAACGCCGCCGTGTATGGCAGCGCCATCAAGAGCTCCGTGTTGGCCGCCATCGTGTCTTGAGTGAAGTAGTTGGTGCTGAAGTAGACAAACAACAACGCCGCCCAAAGTGCGACGCGCTTGTTGAAACAGCGCGCGGCCGTCAGGTAGACGATCACCGATGTGGCAAAATTCCAAACGATCGCCGCCGCGTGAACGGCCTTCATGCTGCGGCCAAACACGCCGAAGACTGTCGCATAAAACAGCGAAGCGCCGGGCGGCTTGTCGGTCACTACATCGGCGTAGAGTCGCGCGCCTTCAAGCATTCGAACCGCAGAGAGCGCACGCACGCCTTCATCGCCATTCACGAAATCGTAACGAATGTAGAACACTCGCAGCAGGAGGTTCAGCAAAAACAGGCCGGCGAACGCCAGTATTAATTGAGCCGGAGTGATGCTTATTTGGGTTGTTTGCGTTCGCGGCTGCGTTGATGTCACAACACGCTCTCCTCTTCGAAGCGTGAATGGTAACACTGACCGGCGTTTGCCTCACAGACAGGCGCCGGTCGAAAGTGCGCTCTCTTGACGCTCAGCTTGCGTGTTTGCTCTAATCGAAACGGAACGAAGAGATGGACAAGAGCGATCTAATTTACGATTGGAACATCGTGGGGCGCGCGGAAACGACGAACCGGCCGTTGGAACTGAACGACGAAACGTTACGCGATGGACTGCAGTCGCCTTCGGTCATCGATCCTCCGATTGAGAAAAAGATCGACATTCTTCACCTGATGGACTCGCTCGGAATCGACACCGCAGACATTGGGCTGCCCGGTGCCGGGCCGCGCGCTGTGGCGGATGTCACACGGCTCGCAAAGGAGATCGTGGACTGCAAACTGGACATCCGGCCAAACTGCGCCGCGCGAACGGTCCTCGCCGACATCATACCGATCGTCGAAATATCCGAGAAAGTCGGAATACCCATCGAAGCCTGCACCTTCATTGGATCGAGCCCGATTCGCCAGTACGCCGAAGGCTGGTCGCTCGAGATGATGCTTACCGCGACCGAAGAAGCAGTGACCTTCGCCGTCTCGCACGGATTGCCGGTGATGTACGTAACTGAAGATACGACGCGTGCGCACCCGGCTACAGTGCGGGCGCTCTACCGCGCCGCAATCGAAGCCGGCGCCCGGCGCATCTGCGTATGCGACACCGTGGGTCACGCGACTCCCGACGGGGTGAGCGCGTTGATCGGCTATATCAAGGCCGTCATCCACGGAATGGAATTGACCGATGAGGTCAAGATCGATTGGCACGGCCACCAGGATCGCGGGCTCGGCGTCATCAACGCGATCGCGGCGTATGAAGCGGGCGCTGACCGGCTGCACGGCACCGCTTTGGGGATCGGCGAACGCGTCGGCAACACGCCGATGGATCAACTGCTGGTGAACCTGCAATTGATGGGCTACATCGACCGCGACCTTTCAAACCTCACGCGTTACTGTGACACGGTCAGCACGTCTACCGGCGTTCCCATTTCTGTCTCGTATCCCGTGGTCGGCCGCGATGCTTTTCGTACCGCAACCGGGGTCCATGCTGCCGCGGTGATCAAGGCTTTCAATAAAGGCGACGATTGGCTTGCAGACATGGTCTACTCCGGCGTGCCGGCGAAGATGTTGAACCGCGAACAGACGATCGAGATAGGCCCGATGAGCGGTAAATCAAACGTGATATTCTGGCTCGAGCGAAATGGAATCGAGCCTACCAAGGAACGAGTCGAGCGGATATTCAATCGCGCCAAACAGAGCGACTCGGTCTTCACCGATGAAGAGGTCATGCGATTAGTCTAGAGCCTGTAGGGGCGGCCCTCCGTGGCCGCCCCTCTTGGAGATGATAACGCTTTCTCAGTTAAGAGGGGCGGCCACAGAGGGCCGCCCATACATGCTACCGGAACCAGAGCCGATCAATGCAGAACTACGCAACCGTCACCGATGAAGGACCCTCAATCGCGAGCTTGCTGAAGTCCTCGCACATCCGGCGCGCATATCACTTCATAGACGAGCTACAGACCGAACTTGATGATGAGCTTGTGCGCATCTGCGAGATACCCGCGCCTCCATTTAAGGAAGAGGCTCGCGCGCGTTTCGTCTCGCAACGCTTCCAGGACATCGGCCTCTCACGTGTGCGATCGGACGAAAAGGGTAATGTGATAGCCGAGCGCCCGGGACTCTCATCCAAACTTTCACCTGGGCCCCGCATCGTCGTATCAGCCCATCTCGACACCGTTTTCCCGGAGCGAACCGACGTGCGTGTCCGGCGCGATGGAGCGCGGTTTCACGCGCCGGGCATCAGCGATAATGTGTGCGGGATCGTGAGTCTCATCACGCTGGCGCGAGCGCTCGATGCCGGCGGGATAGTGACCGAGGGAACGATTTATTTTGTTGCGACAGTCGGTGAAGAGGGCGAGGGCAATCTTCGAGGCGTGCGTCATCTGTTCAACGCAGGCGAATTCAAACGAGGCGTCGACGCATTCATTTCGCTCGATGGCCCGGGGCTCGAGCGCATCACTCATCGAGCGCTCGGCTCGCGCCGCTATCGTGTAACAGTAGGGGGTCCGGGTGGGCATTCGTGGGGTGACTTCGGAATAGTAAACCCGGTCCACGCGCTCGGCCGAGCAATTGCGCGCTTCTCGGCGTACCCGGCGCCGCTCGCGCCGCGAACTTCTTACAACGTCGGGGTCATCGAAGGCGGCAGCTCGGTGAATGCGATTCCCGCGAGCGCAAGCATGGTCGTTGACATCCGCTCGGTCTCGAGCAACGAGATCGAAAAGCTCGAGGCACATCTACGCCGCGTAGTCGAAATCGCGGTGCGCGAAGAGAACTCGCAGCGAGCGATGAGCGGCACGAGTCTCACTTGCGAATTCGAACAGGCAGGCGATCGCCCGTCGGGTGAGACGCCGATCGACTCAACAATTGTGCGCGCAGCGATCGAGTGCTCGCGGGCGCTGGGCATCGAGCCGCGGCTTGACTGCTCGTCGACGGATTCAAACATACCGATCTCGCTTGGCATTCCTGCCATCACACTAGGCGCAGGCGGCGTATCGGGCAACTGTCACAGCCTGACGGAATGGTACGAACCCACCGGCCGCGAGTTGGGCATGAAGCGATTGCTTCTACTCACCGTTTCATTAGGCGGGTTCGCGTGTTGAGCCTGTTTGATTCTTGGTTTGGGCGTATCTGATCAGCGGTGGGATATTGCGAATAGTATGAAACTGGTGATGGTCGGCGGGCACACGCGAAACATCGGCAAGACTTCGGTGGTCGCCGGAATAATCCGCGGCACGCCTGAACTCAACTGGACGGCCGTGAAGATCACTCAGTTCGGTCACGGCGTTTGTTCGGTGAACGGTGAAGCTTGCGGCTGCGCAGTGAGCGAGCACCAGTTCTCGATCACCGAAGAACGACACCGGGACACAGGCACCGATACGGCGCGCTTTCTTGCAGCCGGCGCGATCAGGTCGTTATGGGTGCGCACCAAGCAAGGCGAGTTGATTACCGCGGTGCCGGCGCTGAAGAAACAAATCGAAGGCGACGAGTTCGTAATCGTCGAGAGCAATAGCCTGCGTCGCTTCATGGATCCGGCGCTTTATCTTCAGGTGCTGGACACTTCAAATCCGGATTTCAAACTCTCGTCAAAAGAGTTCTTCGATCTGAGCGACGCTTACATTCTGGTCAACCGCCCGCAGGAAGCGCCTGTTTTGGCCAACACTGATTTGCTGGCTCACGAAGGTCAGAATAACAAACCTTGCTTCACCGTGAAGGAAGAAGATCGATTTATCGACGAGGAGATCATCGAGTTTGTCAGATCAAAGCTCGACGTGGGAGCGCGCGATGGTGCGAGACGCCTACAACCGGCCTGTTAAGGACTTGAGGATCTCGGTTACTGACAGGTGTAACTTTCGCTGCACGTATTGCATGCCGATGGAAGAATACGTGTGGATCGACCGGCGAGAGATCCTCACCTTCGAAGAGATCACGCGGCTGGCGCGGCTGTTTGTCGGGTTGGGAGTCGAGAAGATTCGAATCACCGGCGGCGAACCGCTCGTTCGCAAGGACCTTCACCGGCTTGTGCGGATGCTGAACTCACTGGATGGCGAGCTTGATCTTTGCCTCACGACGAACAGTTCGTTGTTATGCGATCAGATTGAAGATCTCGCCGCCGCCGGATTAAAACGCATCAACGTCAGCATCGACACGCTGGATCCTGAAAAGTTCAAACAGATAACAAAGCGCGGCGATCTGGAGAAAGTGCTCGAAGGTTTGTTTGCCGCGAAGAGCGCCGGGCTTGGCCCGATCAAGATCAACGCGGTAATCGAGCGAGGCCTGAACGACGACGACATCGTCCCGCTAGTCGAGTTCGCTCGCGAGCACGGCTTCTCGATGCGCTTCATCGAGTACATGGATGTGGGCAACGCGAACAACTGGATCTCTGAGAGGATAGTGTCAAAGAAGGAAATCCTCGAGAAGATCAACGCCCGCTATCCTCTAAGAGAAGTCGGCAGAGAAAACGGCAGCGCCCCGTCGGTTGATTACGAATTCATCGACGGCGGCGGAGAGCTGGGAGTGATCGCTTCGGTGACCGAGCCCTTCTGTTCGAGCTGCACACGCGCCCGATTGACTGCGGACGGAAAACTAGTGACGTGCTTGTTCTCGACTCACGGCCACGACTTGAAATCGCTGATGAGAAGTGGCGCAACCGACGAGCAGTTGGTTGAACTGATTAGTTCGGTGTGGAGCAATCGAACCGACAAATACTCCGATGAGCGACTGGCAGCGATGAAGTCGCCAGAGGGTTATCAACCGAAGCAGCATCAGAAGATCGAGATGATAACTTTGGGAGGTTGAGTCCCAATTACCTCGCCCGGTTTTCATGACTTCGATCTTGTTTTGATCCCTACTAGCCCTTTGCGTCTTTGCGATCCTTTGCGTTCTCTCTGCGCGCACTGAGTTTCTCGCAAAGCACGCAAAGTCGCGCAAAGACCGCAGAAGCTCCAAGGTCCGTGATGGCACTTTTCATCGTCGCATGTCTCTTGACGTTCACTGCGCACTCGGCGGCTGACGATCCCACGACAAAGCTGGCGATCACGGAAGTGTCGTTAGGTAAGCTGCCAGCCAATGTCGTCAAGTACAGCCTGGTAATAAGTCCCGACAGCAAGCACATCGCTTACGTCACAAAGTATGACGACGGTAAGCGCGTGGTTGTTGACGGCGTCGAAGGACAACTGTACCCCGACATTCCTGAAGTCCCTCTGACGGAATCAGGACGCCCTTCCGAGATCAGATTCAGTCCCGACAGCAAACGAGTAGCCTACGTGGCTAGCCGCGCCAAGCAATGCTTTGTCGTGGTTGGTGGAGTCGAGGGCAAGGCTTACCAATACATAAAGGTTGGCGGCATCATTTTCAGCGATGACGGCAAACGCGTCGCCTACGTGGCGCGGCGCGAGGAAAAGGAGATCGTGGTTGTCGATGGAGTTGAGGGCAAACCGTTCGAGTACATAAGCGATTTGTCTCGCCTTTTCAGCAGCGACGGCAAGACCGTGAGTTACATTGGGGTTCGCAGACACGGGACCGAGCAAAAGAGTGTGCTGGTGGTGAATGGCGCCGAAGCCATGGAAGAGGAATACATAAACAGCAGCTACCCTAAAGACCCCGGCAACCCGCCGGCTTATGTGATCAAGCGCGGCGAGGAATGGCAGGTGATGATAAATGGAAAGCTCGGTGAGCCGTACTACCAGCTTGGCAACAAGATCATCTTCAGCCGTGACAAAAAGCATGTGCTCTACAGAGCGTCGCAAGGTATGTATGACTTCGTCGTGCTTGACGGAGTTGAAGGCAAGAAGCGCGGGGCGATAGTCGAGAACACCTACGACTTCAGTCCTGATGGAAGAGTAGCTTATGTAATGCTCAATAGCCGCGGACGGTGGGTGGTCGTGGGAGAGATCGAAAACGGTCCTTACGATTACGTGATTGGCGAGATTCGATTCAGCGACGACGGCAAGCGCAACGCCGTCGTGGTCGAGCGCGACCGCCAGCGCTTCGTCGTGATCGATGGGGTTGAAGGCCCGAAGTTCGATGACATCACTTTTGATATCCGCTTCAGCAGCGACGGGAAGAGATACTATTACGCCGGCAAGCGCGGCGGTAAACGGTACGCCGTGATCGATGGTGTTGCTACCGCTTACGATGAAGTGTCCGATCTCTCGTTCAGCGCCGACGGCAAACACGTTGGTATGACCGCGCGGCGCGGCGACACCTGGCTGGCCCTGGTGGATGGAGTCGAGCGACAGGCAGACAAATTTAGAAGTAGCGGAATAATCTTCAGCCCCGATAGCC
>JADGNW010000017.1 GCA_017883315.1 Blastocatellia bacterium
AGCATAGGTTTGAGCACTCTAGGTTCGATTCTGTTGATACAACATTCTACTTCACCACGGCTGATGGAATATTCGGACTCTTGGGATTCACTGTAACAGTTTGCCCCGAAGGAGAGATAACCAGATCCATGTCTTCCATCGGAACAGCACCCATGAGCACGGACTCTCCGATCACGAGAGCGCCGGTGAAGCACGTGCGATTCGCAAACTTGATCTGAACCGGACCAACGTATGGAACCAGATGAGAACGTTCGTCCGCTGTAGTAACTTCGCGCTTCTCGATTTCCTGTAGCTGCAACTGGATCGCGATATGCTCCGGAATGCGGAGCGTCATAGCGCCTGTGTCTACCAGCGCTCTGACGGCCATAGACTTGAGTGAGCCATTCTTTGCATTAGCCAATTCTATGTCTGCATAGATCAAACCCATGAGATACCTCCGCGTATCGTGCCTCTGGCAACGGTAACGTGCAGATTATGCGCGCCATCGCTACACGCTTCAAGTCAAGCAACCGGACCAGGCATGGATGCCTGCGCTCCCAGAATGACTTGAAACGCGAGTGATCCGAGGCGCGTTAATCCAAGTCTGAGTTACCTGATAAGATAACGAGAAACAATTGCGTGAGACGGCTTTAGACTGAAACCTTTTCGTCACGCGCGCCACTAACTGGTTGAGCTTAGGATGAGCCGTCTATGATGGAGGCAGTCAGCCTAGTGGGCCAGTTAAGCGGGCGCGCCGGGGCCTTGATGAACAGTTCGGAAGAACTAATAGCGCGCGCCCGGCGCGGCGAAGATGAGGCGTTTCGCCTGATCTTCGATCGTTACGGCCGGCCCATAATCAGTTTCATCTATGATATGGTTGGGCGCCGCGACCTCGCTGAAGAGCTCGCGCAGGAGACTTTCGTGCGCGCGTACAAGAATCTCAAAGCGCTGCGAGATGACTCCAAGCTCTCGACCTGGTTGTTTGGAATCGCAAAGAACGTTGCGCGCGAATCGTTGCGCTACAAGCACCGTGAGACGGATAAGGTTGCGATCGATGATGATCGAGTGATCGAGCTGAGCGACGGAAAGCTTCCGCCTGACCGGCAGTTGTTGGATAAGGAATTGAACGGCGTCATTCGAGATGCGCTTGGAGCTTTGGACGAGGATAAGCGATTGGTCTTTACGTTGAAGATTTTTCAGCAGCGAAGCTACGAAGAGATAGCTGAGATCACCGGTTCGTCGATTCCGAAGCTCAAGACCGATCTGCATAGAGCAAGGGCCGAAATGCGCCGCCGCATCCAGCCATACCTTGGAGCCTCATTTGGGAGCTAGATCTGGGAGTTAGTTATGAAGTGTGAAGAGTGCCAGACACTGATTGAAGAGTACGTTGACGGGGGACCCCATAAGATTGGTCAGAAGGCCGGGGCGCTCGTCAACGCACACGTCGCGGCTTGCTCTCAGTGCGCGAGCTTTCGAGAAGGGCTGATCCGCGAACAAGCGATCTATGCGCGTTACGAGCGCGATGTCGAAGTGACGCCGATGCTGTGGTCTTCGATTGAAGCGCGAATCAAGACCGAGCGAGCCGCAAAACCCGCCGGATTATTCTCGCGGTTACGAGAACAGATGCTCGGCATGTTTGCCGCGCCGCGGTTGAGTCCGGCGGTCGCGTTCGCGCTGGTGTTGATCGCGATAGCAGTCACTGTAATCGTGATGACTCGTTTGAACCCGGGCGGTCGCGAGGTAGCAAAGAACAACAGCAACGTCGCGGTCCCGGAAGCAGGCGGTTCTAGTGGCAATCGCAATCCCGGTTCGCCGTTCGCAGGAAGTGGCGAGATTGCAAAGACTGAGTCGCCGACGGTCGCACCGCCAAACCAAGTCAAAGTGAGCGCCCCTCGCAAGGCTCCCGCGACGACCGCGCCGACTCCCGCACAGCTTGTTCGCGAGGCGGAGCAGAAGTACGTTACAGCTATCGCGATGCTATCTCGCGATGTGAATCGCAAGAGGTCTCAGCTTGATCCTATGATGTTAGCGCGATTCGACTCGGCGCTCGGCGATATCGATCGGACGATCAAGGATACGCGGCGTGTGGTGCGAGAGAATCCGGAAGACCCGATAGCGTTGCAGTATTTGCTGGCGGCTTATTCAAAGAAGGTTGATGTTCTGAGAGGAATGTCTGCGTCAACGGATTGAAGTAAAATAATCGGAAGCGGATCGCGCCGGCGAAAAGCTCGGGCGCCCTTTACGCTTCACGAATGGTATTGAAAATTACTATGATTAAGAAAACTTTAATAACGTTTATGCTTGTGATGGTGATTGCCGGAGGCTCGGCAGCAGCGCTTGGCCAGGAAGCGCCACAGCCCGCGGTCAGCCCCCCAGTGGTTAGCCTAATAATTAGCATGGCTCAAAAGGCGAAGCCACCTAAAGCAAAGCCAGAAAAGGCTCCAGGAGCCAGTTCTACGCCTGAGGCTGAAAGTGACCAGGTTCAGGTTGAGCCGGTTACGGTCAAGCTCGCTCGCGGGGGCAAGGTTGCAATAAGCAGCAGGTCGGGTCACATAGTCGTCGTCGGCTGGGACCGCGATGTTGTTCAAGCCAGCGCCACCGCCGCTCGGGGACCTGCCCAGATCGGGACGCAAACGACCGGCGATCCGTCTCGGCCTCAATTGCTTGTGACGACGTCGCGCGACTACGGCAGAGACATTAGCATCGAGCTGAAGGTCCCGCGTTACGCCGACGTAGAAACGCTCGAGGGTTCTCGCGGAGAAATAGAAGTCTCGGACATCGACGGAGCGGCGCTGATCGATGCCGGCGAGGGAGATGTTCGTATTACGCGCGTGGGCTCGCTCAAGGCCAGCCGGCGCAGAGGGGACATCACCGCAAAAGAGATCAAGGGAGATCTGACGGCGCGAACTTATCAAGGCGAAATCGTTGTCGAAAACGTCGGCGGCTCGGTTGATGTGGCCGCGACGAATGGCGACCTGCAGGTTCGAAACGCCGGCGCAGATGTGCGAGCCAATTCGGCAACCGGCGACATCGGGATTCATTGCGCGAAGGGACGCGTCGAGGCGGCCAGCGCGAGCGGCTCGATAACCCTGGTTGGAATTGGCGGCGACGCAGAAGCATCCACGGCGAGCGGCGACGTGAGCTTCACCGGCGCGATTCGCGAGGGCAGCTATCGCTTCAAGTCGCTTTCCGGCGAGGTCTCGATGACGATTCAACCCGATGTGTCGGGGTTCACCGCGGCGCTCACCACTTACAACGGCACTATCGAAACCGAATTTCCTCTTAAAGTCGAGTCGCCGCTTCAGGGGCCAATAAATCGCCGCATCTCCGGGCGCTATGGCGACGGACGCGCAAAGCTATCGCTCGACTCATTCAATGGAACGGTGAAGATCGCGAAGGGCACAGCAGCTTCGTTGAAGGTATGTAAGTGAAGACTGAAAGTTTTTTCGCTGGTTGTGAAACCTGACACGGTCATCGCGCACTCACCAAACGAGGCCAGCAACTCTTAGCTACTTAGCTACTTTTTGGAGGAGATCAGAATGAAAACGAAACTGTTTGTTTTATCCTTTGTCGCGGTCTTCGTCCTGGCGCTTTCGCTGCCGCTCGGTTTGGCGGCGCAGCAGCGCGAACGTCGTCACGCGACTGGCACTATCACCAGCGCCAATCCTGTCGACAACAACTCCGATTCGGATTTGCCGGAGAAGGACGAGTTTCATCAGAGTTATCAACTCGCGGCAGGCGCCAAGGTTGAAGTGCAGGGGATCAACGGGTCGGTGGAAATCGAGACCGCTCCCGGGAGCACCGCGCAAGTTAACGTCTACCGCTCGGCGCGCGCGCGTGAGGATCTGGAATTCCGTAAAGTGCTTGTCGACCAGACTGCGATGAGTCTTATCGTGCACGGCGAGAAAGACACATCGGGAGTTGCAAGCCATCGCGACGTTCGTCAACGAGTGACGCTTTCGCTGCCTCGTCAGATAGATCTCGGCGTGAGCGGCGTCAACGGCCGAGTGGGAGTCGGCGAGATCGATGGGCCAGTCAAACTGAGCGGCATCAACGGAAAAGTCGAGGTCGCTCAGGCGATGGGCTATTCGAATATTTCCGGGATCAACGGTCGGGTCAAGGTCACGATTTCGAGACTCGGCGAGCAGGGCATTCACGTGAGCGGAGTGAACGGCGGCGTCGAGCTGTCCTTCTCCGAGGACTTGAACGCTGATCTGGACGTGACTGGAATCAACGGCAGCGTCAACGCGGACGTAGCCAACGTTACGATTTTTGGAAAGGTTGACCGGCAAAACTTCCACGCGAAGATTGGATCAGGCGGTTCGCCGATTAAGGTAAATGGAATCAACGGTCACGTAAAACTCTCTCGCGTCGGCGCCCCCGGTTAGCCTCCGGTTAGATGGTTAAACCGATTTGGCTTGTCGTGTATGAACCATTGCTTCATTGAGGTGAATCCTTTCTTGAAAGTTTGGGCAGGTTAACACTCCTGCCCAGCTTTCTTTTTTTTCTTTGAGTTCGCTGCGACCTAAAAGATTTGGAACCGTCTGCGCTGATGCGCGATGAATCAGGCAAGAGGCGACTTCTCGGTAAGGAGGGACGATTAGACATGAAACGTTCAATATTCTGTTTGGCTGTTCTGCTGGCTTGCAGTTCGGTATCGTCCGTATCGGCGGCCAGCCTCCCTTACGATTCTGATCAACAAACTGTCGAGCGCCCGAGACGAGTGCAGATCTCGGCCGGCGGGTTCCTCGGTGTCGAGCTCGGCGAGGTGAACAGAGAAGTAGTGCAGCGCCTTAAGCTCCGAGAAGAAAGGGGCGCCTTGATCGAAGGGGTCACCTCCGGAAGCAGCGCCGCTCAAGCTGGGCTTCAGAAGGACGACGTCATCGTGAAGTGGGACGGCGAGCCAATCGAAAGCGCTCGCGAGTTGTCGCGCCACATTCGCGAGACTCCCGCCGGCCGCACCGTTCGTTTAAGCGTGCTTCGCGGTGGGCAGGAGATCGAAGTCAACGCAAAGATGGGCGAGCGAACTGCCGCCTTTAACGTGGTAAGAGTAACGCGGCCTACGCCGGTTGCGCGGGTCAGAGTGAGACCCGAGATTGCGGGCGTGCGTGTGCGGGATGGTGTTCATCTCGGCGCGCAGCTTCAGAGCATGACGCCGCAGCTTGCCGAATACTTCGGCCTGTCTAAGAGGAGCGGCGCTCTGGTTGTTTTTGTGTTCGCCGATTCACCGGCAGCGAAGGCTGGTCTCAAGGCGGGGGATGTGATTCTTTCAATCGGCGGGGAGACGGTCGAAAACCCGATGGACCTGCGCCGAATCCTCACGACCAAATCGGAGGGGCCGCTCGAATTGAAAGTGCTTCGCGATAAGCAGGAGCAGACTCTAACGGTACACGTCGAGAAGGGAACCAGCTCGTGGCTGTTGGAGCCCGAGGACTCTGACGAAGTTTTCGCGGTGACTATGCCGATCTCGATCGATCTGCCAAAGATCGACGTGACTCCGGCCGTAATCAGTTTGCCGAAGATCAAACTCGCGCCGATGACGATCGAAATGCCGAGAGTGAATATCACCCCGATGTCCCTGCCGTCTGTGAAGATCGATCTCGAGCCGATAAAGATCGAGGTTCCGAATATCGATCTCGAGCCGATGAAGATCGAGGTTCCGAAGATCAATCTGGCGCCGGTCAAGATCCTGGTGTCGCCGAGACGAATAATCGTCTAAAGCAACTCCGCGGATTCAACCGGTTCCTGCGTAGTGCGCAACGTAAGCCGTCAAGGGCTGACGCGCCTACAGCGCAAAGTTGAATGTCAACGTTCCGACTACTTTTACGGGTTCGCCGGCGAGGGTCGTCGGCGAGAATTTCCATTGCCGTGCCGCATCGACTGCGGCATCCTTCAAGAGCGGGTGACCAGAGATTGGCCGCGCCGATATCACATCGCCCGTTTCGTCTACTGTGATTTCCACTACAACTGTTCCGCTTACGTTGGCGGCTTTTGCCAGCGCCGGATATTCCGGCTCTACTCGCTTAATTGCGGAAGCGGTTAGTACGCCGCCAGCCTTGCGAATCAACTTCGGCGAGTCCGCACTTTGTGGTAAAGGCGGAGGAGGCGGAAGCGGCGGCGGCGGAGGCACGACGCCCCAGGCCTCGCCGTCTTCAAACAAGACCCCGGCGACTCTCAGAGACCATCCGTTCGCTCCGCCGGCTAGAACAACAAACCTGTTTTGCCGGCCCGAAGTGTAGACACCATGAGCGTCTATCAAGGAAGGGACGCGTTCATAGTACGCCTTGCGTTCTAGTCCATTCCGAAACTCCAGGGTGAAACCTTTAATGCGCCGGTCAGTGTTGTTGGCAAGAGTGACGACTGGAACCACCGCATACAGATCAGTCGGTTCACCTCTTTCGCTCGGAAGCTGCCTGACTTTCGCATCGGTTATTGCGAGCGGGGCCTTAGCCGAGTTCTTGAACTCAATGGGTGACTCCGGGGCTTGATCGAGCATCTCGATCAACTTGCCCTGTACTTCCCACCCGAACTTGGTGACTACACCTACTACTCCGCCCGGTATTTCTCCGGGTACGCCGCCAGGCACACCGCTAGGTACACCGCCGGGTATTCCTCCGACCTCTGATGTCGCTGGACCCCTGTCAAAGATGACCATGACACCGATGACGGTGTCGACAAGAACGGTTTGACCCTCTTGAACAGTTATCTGAGCTAGCACACCCGAAGCCGGCGCCGGTACTTTGAGGTTGCGGTTACCGGTTGAGAACTCAAACAAAGGCTCATCGCGATTCACCGAATCGCCGACCCGCTTGAACCATTTTACGATCGTGCCGCCGGACTCGCCGGCCTGCGGCATCTTCACCTCTTGAGTCGCACCAACGATGCCTCCGGGAACTCCACCCGGGATGCCACCAGCGACACCTCGAGCTGGTGTCTTGTTTTGGGCTACAGCGCTTGTGCGAGTCAGAAGACCGGCAGCAATCGAGAGGACTATTACGAGCGTCGCGATTGAGCATACGGCTGCGCGATGCCACACCGACAGTTTCGTCTGAAGATTCCTGGACATGATTCGCTCAACCCTCTTTCCCAGATTTGAGCCGGTGGCGTTTGACGCGCCGGCGACGTTCCAGCCAAGGCAAAAACGCAGTACCTTGAGCAGACTAGAGGCATAGACATCGGAGGCTCCCCCGAGCCTGATCACTTCGTCGTCGCAGGCCCGCTCGCGCTCCGCAAGCAGCAAACGATCAAGCAGCCAAACAACTGGGTGAAACCACAACAGACAACAGAGGAGCCGGTGAAGATTCGCGACCAAGTTATCCCATCGCGCTACGTGAATCATTTCATGCATCATCACTGCTTCAAGCTCAGCATCGCTAAGCTGTTCGGCCATGCTCTCCGGCAGAAGGAGGACGGGCCTCCACACGCCCCAGACCCCAGGCTCGATTGTATGAGGCAAGACCAGCAAACGAACGTCGCGCTTGATTCCAAGCCAGGTCCTTGCGCGATCCAGTGCCCGCCGTTCTCTTGTAGCTCCGATTGCGGATCCAGATCTTGTCGCGAAGCGCAATCGCCGGCGGTCCCTCCACCAGAGCGCGAGCAAGACCGCGGATATCGTCATCCATATTATGGTGATCGCGCAGAATAGTTCGTTGTGTCCGTGCGAGGTTTGCACGCCCGCGCCGGCAGATCCTTCAAGCTGGACCAACGGTGCCGTGAGTTGATAGACAACCGCCGGCGCTTCAGCGGGCCCTGTTGAACCTAAGAGGGAGGAGAAGTCAACGCCGAAGCGGCTGGCCACCGACACAATGACCGCCGAGGGCAGCGCGAACTTTGCTGATGCAATGAGCAGCACCGCATAGCGCGCCCGGCCAGGCGCTCTTCTCAAAGCCGCCACGGCGCCAAGAGCGACCAGCGACAA
>JADGNW010000139.1 GCA_017883315.1 Blastocatellia bacterium
AACGGAAAGACAGCAGTGACTTCGGTGATCGACTGATCCGCACGCACTTTCAGCACGGGATCGCCCGGGCGGATCACGCGAGGACGCAACAGCGAGCGCGGCGCTGCCAGAAACGAGGTGTATGGAGTCACAAACTTGTACTTCTTCGACAGCGCGATGATCTCGTCTATCGCTTCTTTGGTTTCACCGTTGAGCGCGATCTGTCTGAGCAACGCATCCACTCGCGCGCGAGCCCACATTCGAGGAACGTGCGGATGCGAGTCGTCGCGTTCAGGAAGCTCAACCTGTTGCGCTATTCGAACGGGCTGGCCAGCTTCGTTGCCGGTCACCGTTAGCGAAGCCGGGCCGGGTCGTTTGTAACGTCCAACAAACGATAGCTTCGTTCCGTCATAAGCGGTCGCGTCGTAATCGGGATAAACCTGATAGAAGTTCGCAGCGTCCGCGTTCTGAAGCTTCAATGAATCGATCGGGTCGCGGCCGACTTTGCTCACGAATGATTTCAGCTTGAATGAAAGATCATCAGTCTCGCGAGTCCAATCGAAGTAACCGCGAGAGGCGCGAGCGAGCTCGCCCAACAGTCGAATGTTCGTATCCGAGCCGATGCCAAATACGTACAGCCGCGCTTTAGGCCCGGCGTCGTTCGACTTTTGAAAGCGATCGACAACCGCCTTGGTTCGAGTAGTCGCAAGCGTCGAGTTGCCGTCGGTGATCATCACGATCGAACGCTCTTTCTTAGAGGGCATCGCTTTCGACAAGGACGCCGCGCGATCGAGCGCCGCGCCCAAATCGGTTCCGCCAGACAGATAACTCGATTTGATGAAAGTAAGCGCGCGCTCAATCTGATCCGAGCGAGCATCGACGGGGCTGTTGCTGAAGACCGTCACGTCGTCGTTGAACAACATCAGGTTGAAAGTGTCTTGCGGCGTGAGCGAGCGCAGCAGTCCTTCGGTGGCTTCGTAAGCGCGATCGAGTTTTTCAAACTGCATCGACAACGATGTGTCCAGCATTACCAGGATCGAACGCGGCGGAGGCGGCGAGGTGTCACCGGGCGCGCGGCCTGCCTGATTGAAGACCGTCGCCGCTTCGAAGTAACCGTCAGGCTCGCGCTCGGCCAATCGCGGGTCGCGCAGCTCATCGGCGGTGATGCGCTCGGGCGCGCGATAAGCAAGAAACTCGAGCGCGCTGCCTCGGACATTTATGCCGTAGCTGAACGCGAAGTCTTCCGTGAGTTGAACGTCGTTCACCTCGTAGCTCGCTGATTTGTACTGCGCCGAGTTCTCGATGAAATTCAGCGCGTAGATTTTGCTCTTGATGTTCAGGTCAGTCATCGGAACGCGGCTGTTGATCTGTAACCGAAGCTGCAAGTGGCCAACCGCCTGCGTTCCGTATTCGCTGGGCTTAAACGGAAACGAGAAATAGGATTCGAGATTATCGACCGAGAGCGCCTCGGTGTATTCGAGTTCCAATCGTTTTGTGCCGTAAGCGGGAATCGGCGCGACCTGAACGGTGAATGCGCTGGTTGCGTCGTCTTCGCGTTCTTGCTTGAGCAACCCCGGATCGATCGATTGCAGCGCGAGGTCTTTGTAGATCTCTTCAGCGCGCCGCTTCTCGAGAATGACTCCAGGGATGCGCACGTCGCCATCCCACACTGCGAAGTCTGAGATCGAAGCAGTAGTCGGTATGAGAAAAACGTAGCGGCCTTCCTGGATGCGTTCGGTGCGATTGCCGAAGATTTGAGTGACTCGCACACGAGCGTACTGATTATCGATGACAACGTTGACGCTCATCTCATCGAGCGAGAGGACAGACGGATCGGGCTTTTCGGTGCTCGAGGGTATGAGCACGCCGGACTGTGCGCGCGCGGCCGCCGGAATAAGCAGCACGATTGCGGACAACACTGCCAAACGAAGAATAGACCGCGGATGACGCGGCGAGGCAAAGGCCGCAACCAAATTTTCGACGTCCCTCAGCAACTCAATCCGACGCTCGTGTAGATCAGCCTCGCGAAGGACAGGGCCGACTATAGGAATTGCAGGTCGGGAAGGGTGGCTTGCCCCCGCCCGATTCGCCCGCCAAGGAAAGCAGCGGGGGCAAGCCACCCTTCCCGACCTGTCATTGTTACTCTGTTCTTTCATAAATGGCATCCGCAGTCACGAGCGAAAGCTCAGCCGACTACTCTCTTCTCAATTCGCACCAACCCATTCAAAGTCCCAACGTACACGAACCGATCATCGCTTGTTATCGCGGTTACATTCTGAGAAGCGAGTCCCGCGCTGATGCGAGTCCACCGCCGGTCGCGCGTATTATAAACCAAAAGCCCTCGATCGCTAGTGCCAACGTACAAACGCTCACCGTCGAAGTGCATCGCGTTCTGATTCACCTCAAATTTGCCTAGCTCGTCGGCGAAGTTCACCCACTCGCCCGTCGGCAAAAGTGCGTCTATTCCGCCGCCGTTAGTCCCAACGTAGAGTGTGCCTTCAGCTTCAGCAAGCGCCGTCACCCAGTCATGCGACAGTCGAGAATTCGAAGTCTTGTACGTGCGTACGACTCTCAAGCCTTCGAGCTCGACAAGTCCTGCAAGGCTGCCCACGAATAATCGCGAGCCCATTGCCGCCGACGTATAAAGGTGATTGCTCGCCAGGCCATGAAACGCAGTGATCGAACGCGCCCGGCCGCCGGTGACTTCGGTTAATCCTCCGGCGGTGACGAGCACCATCGTGCGGCCGCCGTGGGCGTCGGGGACCGCTGTTCCCGCCGTTCCCACCGATGAAGCCAACAATGGCGAGCCGATGTCTGCAAAAGAAATGTGCGCAACCGAGTCGTTTATCAAACCACCTTGTTCGCGAGTCATCACAGTTTGCTTTAAGGCAGTGCCGAAGACAACCAGGCCTCGCGATGTCGCCGCGAGCATTCTGTCTTCGCTCCTATCGAGGGCAAGGTGATTGATCTCACGGACGCGATCGTCTTCGATGTGTGACTGACGCTCGCCCGCTTCTGGCCAAACAACATCGATGCCGCGATCGAAGTACCCGATCCATAACCGGCCCGCGTCATCATTTGCGAGCGTGGTTATGTGACCAGCGGTCAGCACGCGATCGCTTGCAAGTTGACCGGCCACCGATTCAAACGCAAAGTGAGTGGCCTGCTCATCGCGAGCGAACGCGCCCTCGGAAGTTAACACCCACAACTTTCCGTCGCTTAGGCAGACCGTCGAAGGCGCAGAAGCAGGAAGGCCTATCGCGTCTGACAGGTTCGATCTTCCTCCGGCCGCATCTCCCGGCTGACGAGTTTGGCTGGCGTTCAAATCGGTGATGCCACCGGCGAACAGGCCTGCCCAAAGATGCCCGCCGCTCACCGCGAGCGAAGTTACGTTGGGCCGGTTTGATATCGGCTTGATTTCGTTAGCATCACTGAGCGCAACGACTCCGAAGTCTGTTGCTACGGCGACCGACGCTCCCACGGAAAGACTCGACGGCGACTCGGCAAGCGCAGTTACATGCGGCGACGGTAGCCCGTCGTTTGCGGTCACGTGCTCGATGTGAGCTTCTCGCCAGACGTAGAGACCGCTGTCCTGAGTCCCGATGTACAGCCGCGATGAAAAGGGCAGCAACGACGTCACCCGGCTGAAATCGGCTCCTGTAGCCGAATTCACGCGTCGCGAGAATCGTTCGCCGTTGTACTCGAACAATCCGCCGTCGAGTGTGCCTATCAAAAGCTCAGTCTCAGTTGGAGCCAAAACGGTAATGTGTGTCGCCTTCGGTTTGGTGAAGCTGTAACCGGTAAACGCGCTGCCATCAAACGCTACAAGCCCGGCGCCGACCGTGCCAACGAACAAGCGATTGCGAAAGACAGCGAGCGCAGTCAGATCGTTGTCGGGCAATCCATCCAGCGTCGTGTATCGCCGTTTGACGTTGCCGGCGTCATCAATCGCCATCAGCCCACCGGAGGTCGCAAGGTATCGGGCGCCTTCGAAGTTGGCGACCGCTCGCACATCGGCGGCATTCAGATAGAGCGTTACGCCATCGGCGGACGGCGCTCTTAATGAACGTTCGTCGACTTGAACGCGCGCTGCATCCGCCTGCCGGTCTTGTTGAAGAGCAATGCTGCGGTTGAGCCGAACTACATAAAGGATGACCGCAGCGATCAGCAGCAGAGCTGCAACGCAGGCCGCGATGGATAGGCGGCGTCGAGTGAGTCTTGTCTTGTGAAGGAGAGCGCGCATTGAAGACCTTGCCGGTTGCATTAGATGCAAGACAAAAGAAAACGATTCCTGAAAGACGATGTACCGTAGACTGTCCAGTCTGCGGGTGCATCGTTCATCGCCCGCTTGTGGCCAAAAGAGACCAGGCTCAAAGACAAGCCGCAGACTGGACAGTCTACGGTACATCGTCTTTCGCAGATCACGTTTCACGCATCACGTTTCATTGTTCACGGTTCTTGACAATGAGGCAGCCTAAAAATATAGTCAAGCAGGCAAGAAACCAGGCAAGAAACAAAAACGTGTGCCGACTGCTGCCCTCTTGTTGTTTTCGACCGTGCCCGAGAAACTGATTCAGGAAAACCGATCTTGAACCTTCCGAACGCGCTAACGCTGTCGAGAATATTCGTCGTACCCCTTCTGGTCGTCGTCCTGCTGACCAGGTTCCCGAGCGACTGGCTTGGCATACCTCAGCAGCTCTTTGGGCTGGCGCTGTTCGTCGGTGCTTCGATCACTGACTGGGCGGACGGTTACATCGCAAGACGTCGCGGGCAGGTCTCGACTCTCGGAATCCTTCTCGATCCAATCGCCGACAAGCTGCTCATCTCTGCCGCGCTGGTGTCGCTGGTCGAGAATCGGTTAGCTCCCGCATGGGCGATCGTGATCATCATCGGCCGCGAGTTCGCCGTGACCGGCTTGCGTTCAATCGCCGCTGCAGAAGGCTTCACGATCAGCGCGTCGAAAAAAGCCAAGTTCAAGATGCTCACTCAAGTAATCGCGGTCACGCTGTTGATCCTCGGGAGCGCGCCCGGTGGACCGTCAGGTCTGCAACCACCCAGCGGCGTAAACTCCGAAGTGCCGTTCGCGTCGTTTGGAGAAATGGCACGCACCGTTGGCACGATCGCTGGCAACGGCGCAATGTCGCTGGATGAATTTCGCGTGCTCTGCTACGGCGCCGGTCGCGCCACGCTATGGATCGTTGTGTTCTTCGCGCTGTGGTCAATGTACGACTACTTCGTCAAGTTCTATGGCAAGATCCGAGACCGCATAGAAGTGCGCGAACGCCGGCGGATTCGAATCCTTCGCCGCCGCCGGCGAAAGGCCGCCGCCGCCGTCTTGAACGAGGGGAGAGGTGAAAGCATCAAGAGCTGAAACGCTCGCCGTAATTATCCCTCTCACGCCACTACACTTCCGCTGGAAACAAACCAGCCGACCGAATTTTTGACCCGCAATGATTATGCGAATTGCCCGGCGAGATGGCCACGTGGCTGCTACGGTCGCGCGAGGCGGGTCGCCCCGTCATCTCATCTCAACGGCTCTCCGGTTGGTCGCCAAACAACCAGCCAGGCACGCTGAAGTTCCCAACAGCAGAGTGGGTTTCGATGTAAATCCCCGAGCCGCGAAACACGGTGAAGCTATTAGAGCGAGGTAAACGGTTGAGCGCTTCACGCGCTGAATCACGCTCGAGCAACTCCGGCGAGCCATCCGTTACGCGCGTGAGTTTTGAGATTGCCAGTAACAGCTTGCCGGCATCATCCACTAGCGATCGATACGAAACTATCGACGCATCCGCCGGTCGAGTCGCAAGAATCTGTTTGAAACGCAGGTCACTGTCAAGGCCGTCGTGTTTCCCCTCCGTCTCGGCGATCTTAACTATCTGATCGCGGGTCCCAAGTACCAGAAACTCCCCGACAAAGGCAGCCGCGCGCCGGTCATCATTCGAGCTGACCATTATCTCGACGCCACTGGATTGCTCCCTGACGACCGATCCTCCCTTCCGCGACAAATAGCGAGCGACGGCCGTCTCAAGTTTCGACTTGTCGCTTACCTTAATGAGCATGGCTCTTGGCTGATCGTCTCCAAAGTTGACGACCGCGATCTCAGAACCGGTGGCGGCGCCAATCGAATCGGACGCCTCGAGCCCATACTGCTTGCGAAAGTTGATAACGAACTCGCGAAGCGCAACACCGGCTACCAGGTCCACCGTTGGCGAAAGGCGTTTTAGAACGCGCTCGGGTATCTCGCCTGCTCGTTCTACGCTCAATAGAGTCAGGCTCTCAATCGAGCGCGGGATCAAGCGGGGCGACTCAAAACTGGCTGCTGGAGCCGGCTTCAGCGGTTCCATCAATGCTTCTGCTACTTCGGCGTGCAACATCGTCAGGTACTTCTCAGTCACGCCGTCCGATTCGAATGCCAGCGAGTAGAGCAGACCGGACACCGACTGTTTCGACAGGTGCTCGATCATATCTGCAACCAGGCTGGCGGTATCAGGGTCGGCAGTGCGGCTAAGGGCAAGCAGCGGCCACAACTCAACGAGTTTCTGAATCCCGCTTGCGGTCACATAGCCAAAGACCGAATTGCCGCTTCCCACTTCCGAACGCATCTGCTTGAGCGTCGAGTCTTCGGCGAGCGAGGTCGCACGCCCGGCGATCGAATCGAGGCAAGCAGTCATCGACTCCGAATCATTGGCTATCAGAACCACGCTTCCAAGAGCTGAAACCAAAAGCGGCCGCGTGGACCCTGGGCCTCGGAAGATCACTACCTCCGTACCGTAATAGACCTCTGTATCTTTCGCTACTGACTCTCCATAGATCCGCTCGGCGACGGTCGGCGCTCGCTCGCGCACGAGCCGGGCAGCAGTTTCAGGTTTCACGTGAGTCTCGATGATGAGCGCAAAATGGGGCTTGAGATGAATGTAGGCTCCCTCGTCAGTTTCTCCTGCATTCGATTCGATGCCGGTGATCGCGATTGCGTATTGTGCACGGCCCGCGACGACCGCTTCGTCAGGACCGAGCCCGGTGCGTCCGATCAAATCACTCACGAAACCGATTTGTCCTAGCTGACTGGAAAGGCCCAGCACGGGAGCTAGTTCGCGCCACGCTTTCGTGTGCGTTAGGCCGTCAACCAGATCAGCAAGGCTGTCTACCTCCACAAACGCAAGGGTCCTCGCGGGCGCGTAACGCTCCATCGCGACGCGCGGTGTGCGACGCAAGACAAAGAAACCGGCAACGATAAGACCAACGGCGAAGACTGAGGAGGCGATGATAATGTTCCTGCGAGTGAGTGAATCTCTAAGCTTCATCAAGCTGAATGTAGCATGGCATCTGACAAATGCTATAATCCGGCTGACACCCTCGCATCATCGAGCCCCGGAAGTGAAAAGCTTTGAGCCAAGCCGTCACTAGCTGCCCGCGTTGTCAGCGGCGAACTCCCGCCGCGCGCGGTGAGTGCATTTATTGCGGGGCATCATTGCCCTTTTCGAGCATCGAATCCGCGCCGCCTCAACGAAACATAGATACCGCCGACTTTGCATTCAACGCTGTCCTTCAACCCGGCCGTTCAGTGGCGAATGAGAGCGCGGTCGAATCATTCGCTTTCGCGCTCCAGCTTGAGCTGACCGAAGCACAAGCGTTGATCGACGCCGCCAAGCCGGTTCCCCTCGCGCGCAGTCAGACTCGCCAGGAGGCCGAAATGATCTGCGCGCTGGTCCAAAGTTGTGGATTCAAGGCTACAGTGGTTGCCGACGAAGAGATGCAGCTTCAGGACGAGCTTCTTCGCGCGCGCCGTCTAGCTATAGGCGAAGACGAAATTCAAGTCTGGCACTCGGGGGGAACGATCGTGCTTGCGAAGTCCGACCTGAGACTTCTCGTCTTAGGGGAGCTGAGCAACAAGCGTATCGACTACATCGAAGGCATCAGCGGAAGGCGAGGCCGGTCTGCGGGCGTGCTTGATTCCTCCGAGTATCGTTCAGAGGAAACGCTTCTGGATGTCTACGCAGAAAGTCTAAGCGCGAGCTTTCGAATCAAATCCGATGCGTTCGATTATTCGGGTCTGGTTTCGCCGTTATCGTTCAGGGCAGGTCTGAACTTCAAAGCAGCAGTTACGACACTCAGCGAAGCGTTGCCGCACGCTACAGTGGACGAGGATTACAGGAAGATGAGATGTCTGCTCGGACGCGCCTGGCCCGAGCGAACTCGAAATGAAACGCGTGGCATCAAGCGAACTGGGCTGGCTTTTCGGTCAGTCTCTCAGGCGAGCGCAATCAGCGACAACCGAGATCAATTCGAGCGCTATTCTAGGCTGATGTTTCTCTCATTGGTATCATCGCAGCAGTGTTAGCGCACGCTTCCGGTTTCCACCGCCAGAAGACCAAACGGTCGAAATTCATTGATAAACACGAAGTCGCGTGTATTTCATCCGTCCCGTCGTCCAAATACATCACGGATCGTTATACCGCTATTAGCAAAATCCAAGTGGGCGCGATCCAGTTCATCGTTCGCGATTATCACATCAAGAGCACGATCGACCGCCTCGCTTTCTGTTCGCGCTCCGAGAATCTTCTTCGCTTTGCGGACCTTTCTTTGATCGAGAAGGAACTGTTTACGCGCCTTTCTGCTTTCCATCATAATGGCCCCTTCCATGTCTTACCGGACCCCTCAACGCCTTCCCGCTCGACCGCCAAGCCCCCATGCATAGAAACGAATCGGGACCGGTCCTAACTGATCCGGACGACGATCACTGAAGTGTTGTCTACTCCGCCTGCCGCGTTGGCGGCTACAACTAGTTCTTTTGCCGCCGTATTCGGATCCGGGTTAACCAGAAGAATATCGCGAATCTGATCGTCGCCTAGCATGCCGTTTAGTCCGTCACTGCATAGCATCAGCACGTCGCCGCTCTTGAGCCTGCGCCGCACAATATCGATGTCGATCTGCTCATCTGAGCCGATTGAGCGATAGATTACATTGCGATATGGATGACTGCGCGCCTCCGAACGTGTCAGGTTTCCCGTGTTGACCATCTTCTGCACGAGCGAGTGGTCCTCGGTCAGTTGCTCTAGCTGGTCGCCGGTCAGCAAGTAGCAGCGGCTGTCCCCCACGTGTGCGATCGTCAGCACCTCGCCGACCATCATCGCAACGCTCACGGTAGCTCCCAAGCCGCGCTCCTGCGGGTTAGCAGCCGCGTAAGCCATGACCTCGCGGTTCGCGGCGATCACCGCCTGCTTCAACATCTCGGTAGTCGCCATCTCATGACCGTTGGCAACCGCGAGCCGCAATCCTCCGGTTTGAGTCGGCGCCGCGATCTTCTCTTCATGTGTTGACTTGAGTGAGGCCGAGATCAGCTTGTCGGTTACCCATTCGGCAACCGCGCGCACGGTCACTCGCGAAGCTACTTCGCCGGCGGCCTCGCCGCCCATGCCATCCGAGACGATGTAGAGTCCGATCTGGGTTTGTACCGACTCGTAATACTGCGTCAGGGTGAGCGCGAGCACGCTGTCCTCATTCAACTCACGAACGAGACCCACATCGGTGAAGTGGCCCGACTGCAGGACAACCGGAAGATTCAAATCCGTCAGGGCATCGCGAAGCTCGGCTATGGTTTGAAAACGATCGCTCGGTTCTTCCGCAAGCGCTCGCGCCAGAAGCCGCTCAAAAGTGGGAAAGACAGTCGCGACCGGATAGAGCCCCTGGCTCTCACCTGTTCCGGCGCTCTCGCCGCTCAGCAGAAACTGCAGCAAGGCTCCGATCGAGTAGATGTCCGACCTGCTGTCGTAGCCTGCGTTCGGTAAGAAAAGTTCCGGCGCTGTGAAGCCGCGGCTCGGATATATCGGCGCGTGCTTAACAAGCGTACCGGCTTGACGCGCGCGATCGAAGCCAATCAGCCGCGCGTGTCGTTCTTCATCGAGCACAATGCCGTAAGGCTCAAATTCGTTGTAGACCCAGCCGTGCCGATGGAATTGTTCCGCAAGCGCACAAAGCTGCAAGCCCACATCGCGCGTCTCCTTCTCATTGATCTGATCAAAGTGGGCAACGGCCTGTCCACTGACGGGTTCCAGCACAACGTAAGAGTGATCGCCTTCGACCGCCTGCTCGATTGGTTTGAACAATCCGAATCGTTCAAACGCAGACGCAGCTTCTTCAAGGGACCCCGACAAACTCTGTCGGGAATCGCCCGCAGGCGTTAGCGGCGACGCGCCCGTGAGCTGATCATCAAAGCCGAGCCCCCGTTCGACTATCGTATAGCGCGATGAAGTTGAGCTTTGAATTGCGTCATAAGAGTTGTAAGTCGGAGCAGTCCAAAGCAAGGACTGCACTACAAATCGCCCAGCTATCGTCTTACCTGCCTCGCACGGGCGAGGCGGAGCGGGTGGCCGAAGCAGCGCGGAATCCAGGCGACCCCCGCAGGTCTGGCAGAATGTAGCATCAGTTTCGTTGTCTACCGCGCCACAATTGGGGCAATCGTCTTGTAGGTGTGCCGTTTTTTCTTCCATAAATATGAAGCTGTAGGATAGCACAAGCTACCTTCAGTTTGAATCTGTGGGGTTCGAAGTGAATCGTGTCGTCCAGCCAACCTCAGCTTGTTCGTACCCGTGGAGACGAAGCGACGCCTGGACGCGAGGACAAACTGCAGTTTGTCGGATAGACGCGGCGATGCTGCGTCCGGCATCGATGCCTGAAGCGTATTTCTTTGACAGGGTTTAGTCGCGCTCGCTATCATAGAATTTACGAGCCCCCACTGTTAATAAACCGGCGCGCATTTCGTTTTCGGAGTGTGAAGCACTGGGCAAACATTTTGATCGAGAGAGTGAGTTGGAGCAGCAAGCACACACTCCGATTTGTTGAACCTCAAGAAGTACGAGGGCGTACTACGAGGCGGTTGCAGATTCGCACAAAACATTCGCCCGTAAAAGATTAGGAGGACAATCCTTCCCATGCGGTTTAAGACTAGTCGTAGGAAAAAGACTGTAATAATATCGGCCGCGATACTCGGCTTGATCGCAATCGTCGTATTGTCAAAAGCCGTTCAGAAGAAAGAGGGCGAGCCGGTTCAGGTCGGAAAAGTCGAGCGGCGGGCGAAGCTCGAATCCAAAGTGACCGCGTCCGGCGATATCCGACCGGTCAACCTTTACAACCTGACGGCGGAAGTTCCGGGCCGCGTCGAGCAGATCTTCGTGAGCGAAGGCGACCCGGTCAAGAAGGGTCAGCCTCTGGTCCGCGTGGACCCAACTCAATCAGAGTTTGCGAAACTGGGAGGCGAGGCTTCGGTTCGCGTCGCGCAAGCCGACGTGGCTAATGCGCAAGTGGCGTTACAGCAGGCTGAGAACAACGTCAATCAGGCAAAGGCAAATGTTGCCTCCGCCGAAGCGGACCTCGAGCGCAACAAGGCCGATCTAATAAACGCAGAATCCGAATACAATCGGTACCAGCAACTGGTCGAGGGCGGGGTGGTCAACAAGTCGCAGTTCGACGCGGCCAAGTCACGTTATGATCAGGCGCGGGCAGTAGTCAATTCTCAGCAGGCGCGGATCAATCAACTGAAGGTCCTGGTGCACGACTCCGAACTCGGAATCGAGCGCGCGCGCGCGGCGATGCACTCGAGCGAGGAGCGCGTCAAACAGGGACAGGCGGATCTTTCCCGCCAGGTAGATCAGCTAAAGAAGTCCACAAGATTTTCACCGATCGACGGAGTAGTCTCGAGCTTGCCGGTCAAGGTCGGCGAATACGCGCTTGCGAGTTTTTCGACGACGCCTCTGATGACCGTCGCTGATATGTCGCAGATCAATACCGAGGTCAAAGTCGACGAGACCGACATCGCGGACGTGCAGGTAGGTCAGAAAGCGAAAGTAAAAGTAGACGCGCTAGGCGATAGCGAGATCGAAGGCGAAGTAATCGAGAAGGGCGCTTCGGCCATCACTCGCTCCGGTCAAACCATAGCTCAATCCTCAAACACACAAGAGGCGAAGGATTTTATCGTCAAGATCAAGCTCAACCCGACCCCGCAAATCCGTGAGAAGCTCAGACCGGGAATGTCGTCGACTGCGGTAATAACCACCGCCACTGTTGACAGCGTGCTCACCGCGCCGCTTCAGGCCATCGTACCGCGCGAGGCGCCAAAGGATAAGGATCAGCAGCCCGCCGAACAACCAGGCGCCGGGTCGGCCAAGAAGAAAGAGGTTGAAGGCGTGTTCGTTCTCGGTAAGGATGGCCGCGGAAAATTCACGCCGATTACCACCGGGATAAAAGGCGACCAGGAGATTGAGATAAAGAGCGGGCTCAACGAGGGCGATGAAATAATCACGGGACCGTACAAGACCCTTCGCACGCTCAAAGATGGAGATCAGGTCAAACGCGAAGCTGCTCCCGCAAAGGTTGAAACGAAGAGCTAAAGGGTGGATGGGGGATTCTTCGGATACAAACAGAGGCAACGATATGATGATCGAAGAAGCAGTGTTCGATAAGGAGTTGGCCTATCTAGGCGTAACTCCGGAGGGAAGCGACAGCATAATACGAACCGATGATCTCTGGAAGACCTATCAAATGGGCGCCGAAGAGGTTCATGCGTTGCGCGGCGTCTCGTTCGATGTTCAGCGCGGTGAGTACCTCGCGATCATGGGTCCGTCAGGTTCCGGGAAATCGACCCTGATGAACTTGATCGGCTGCCTCGACACTCCGACGTCGGGACAATACTGGCTCAACAGCAAACTCGTTTCTGAGATGGACGACGACGAGCTCGCTTATATCAGGAACAAGGAAATCGGTTTCGTATTCCAGACGTTCAATCTGTTGCCTCGCGCTTCGGCTCTGCACAATGTCGAGCTGCCGTTAATCTATAACGGCACGCCCCGAAAAGAACGGCTTGAGATGGCCAAGCTCGCCCTGCAACGTGTGGATCTTGCTGACCGAATGAATCACAAGCCCAACGAGCTGTCGGGCGGCCAACGCCAGCGCGTGGCAATTGCGCGCGCGTTGGTGAATAACCCGTCGATCATTCTCGCCGACGAGCCGACAGGAAACCTCGACTCACAGACCTCAGAAGAGATCATGCGATTCTTCAACGAGCTGAACCTTCAGGGCAACACGATCATCCTGGTCACACACGAGCACGATATCGCCGAACACGCTCGCCGGGTACTGCATATTCTCGACGGTAGAATTAACCTGGACGAGCGAAGATAACAAGAGTCAGCGAGAAGTCTAAAACCAAGTTCGAAGCGAGCAAGGATCTCACACTCCTTGCTCGCTTCGTTTTTTGTCGTCACGACAACACCTTGCTATAATTCAACCTGTTCACACGTGGCCCAAACGCTGACTCTGTAAGCTTATGCACAAGTTCATCGAAGCCGCCGCCATTGCTCTCTCATCAATAATGGCTCACAAGCTGAGATCGTTTCTGACCTTGCTCGGAGTCATCATCGGCGTGGCTGTGGTCACCGCCGTCGCTACTGTGATCGAAGGCGCAAATGTCTACATCAAGGAAAAGGTTGCGACGCTCGGCTCGGGTGTGTTCAGTTTGCAGAAGGCAAGCATCACCAGCTTCGGCGACTTTCAGAAATTTCTCGATGCGTATCGCAAGAACCCTGATCTCACGCTTGACGATCTTACAGCGCTCCGGGAGTCAGTCACCTTCGCCGATCAGATAGGCGCGCAGGATGGCGGCTCGAAATCAGTCTCTTATGGAAACATTTCGCTCGATAACGTAGGCGTGCAAGGCGTTACGTCGAATACGTTGCTGATTTCGAATATTGAAGTAGAACAAGGGCGCTACATCAACGACTACGACGATGACACCCGTCGAGATGTTGCATTCGTTGGCGCCGAGGTAGCCGACGGCCTGTTCCCCCAGCTCGACCCAATTGGAAAAGAAATAAAGATCGGCGGCGATCTGTACACGGTCATCGGTGTTGCGAAGAAGTTGGGTTCAGTGTTGGGGCAATCGCAGGACAACTTTGTTCAGCTCCCACTGATGACCTTCTTCAAGGCGTTCGGCAAGCGAAGTTCTCCGACTTTCAGAATCATTATCCGCGCGCGAACAGATGTCCTTGCCGAGAAGGTCCAGGACCAGGTTCGAATAGTTATGCGAACTCGGCACAAGCTCGACTACAACAAGCCGGATGATTTTTCCATCGCTACCGACGAAGCTACCGAGCAATTGCTCGGATCAATCGTTAGCGTGGTCGCGGCAGTTGCGTTTCCCGTAGTCGGCATATCGCTTGTCATCGGCGGAATTGTGATCATGAACATAATGCTCGCCAGCGTGACCGAGCGCACGCGCGAGATCGGTATCCGCAAGTCGCTTGGCGCCACTCGAAGGGACATCCTTATGCAGTTTCTGGTCGAGTCTGCGATGATGTCCGGCTTAGGCGGGCTCATCGGGCTGCTGCTGGCGGTGGCGAGTATGGCAATCATGAAGCAGTTCGTCCCGGTGCCGGTCGCCATACCGCTGTGGGCTCCCGTCGTAGCAATAGGAGTCTCCACTCTGGTGGGAATATTCTTCGGAATGTATCCGGCAAATCGCGCGGCGCGTCTGGACCCGATCAATGCTTTGAGAGCGGAGTAGGAATGAAACGTGAAACGTGATGCGTGACCCGTGAAACGTTGCAATAGGACCAATGCGACCTATAGGGCCAATCACGTTTCACTCATCAGTCTTATGCACATTCAAGAGATCGGCGAAAATGTCCTGATGGCGCTCGACACCTTGCGGACGCATAAGGTTCGTTCTGCTCTGACGATGCTCGGCGTCATCGGCGGAACCATGACGGTCATCGCGATCTCGTCTTTTCTGACCGGGCTTCAAGAATACGTGCTCGAACAGACTAAACGCTTTGGCCCTGATATTATCTTCGTCACAAAGTGGGACAACATCGGAATTCGCTTTAGCCGGCCTTCCCAGTCCGAACGCTCGCGGAAGAACTTGACCATCGACGACGCTCGCGCGATCTCGGAGCTTCCTCCAGCCGAGAGCGTCAGTCCGACGTTGCTGGTTGGTTCGTTCGGGCCCGGCACTCAGCCTATAGTCAAGTACAAAGGGATCGAAGCAAATCGTCCGCTGATCTTCGGAGTTTGGTCTAACTACGACTCGGTTCGAAACGTCTATATCAGGACCGGCCGGTTCTTCACTCAATCCGAGCAAGACCACCGGGCCCCAGTCGCCATCATCGGCGCAGCTATCGCCGAGACGTTATTCGGCGCGCTCGATGCGCTCGACCGCGAGATCGACGTCGAAGGCAAGGTCTATCGCGTGGTCGGTGTGATGGAGAAAGCGCCCGGCGGGCTCTTCGGCGGCGACCCAGTCGAAGACCGGGAATTGCTCGTTCCATTTGAGACGCTCAAACGCGATCATCCCGAGATCGAAGACATCACAGTCAACGTCAAGGCGAAGCCCGATCAGTTTGGCAAACTGGTCGATGAAATAACGGAGATGATGCGCCGTCGTCGCGGCGTGGCTAACGACAAGCCTAACGACTTCGGCATCAGCACGCCGGGCAGCATCTTCGAGGTCCTGGCTCAGTTCGCCGCAGTCGTCAGCTTCATTGTTTTTCCGCTTTCGGCAGCGGGCTTGCTCGTGGGCGGGATAGGCGTAATGAATATTATGCTTGTGTCGGTAACTGAGCGCACAAAAGAGATCGGCGTGCGCAGGGCCATCGGCGCGAGGAAGAGCGATATCATCTGGCAATTCCTGACCGAAGCGATAACGCTCACAGCGGTCGGCGGCTTGATCGGGATATTCGCCGGCTGGGTCATAAGCCTCGCGCTAAGACAACTGGCTCCGACGCTGCCGTCGATTATTCCGTTGTGGGCGGTGCTACTGGGGTTTATTGTCTCTTGCTCGGTTGGGTTGATTTTCGGAATGTGGCCCGCGGTAAAGGCGGCGCGCCTGGATCCTATCGAGGCGTTGAGGTACGAATAGCTTGGTTGGTAGTCCCGCCTTCAGGCGGAAGTTCATGACTTCCTTTTAATGCGGCATTTCCATGGTACAGACTTCTGCCTGAAGGCGGGACTACGAACCCGCGGATGAGGCATATTGTCGCATAGGCGACTAGTTTGTGACGATGTGATAGCCGACTGCTTTAGCGACAGGTTGTTGCTCGATCGACCACTGAGCTTCTCCGGTTTCGTCCAGCAACATCATCAGGCTGCATTCAAAATCAGTGTAAGACGAGACATAGAGCAGCGGTCTTATACCGCTCGACGCGCGTTGAAACAGCATATCTTCCACGAGGTCGACCAAGTCCACGCCGATTTTCGGCTTTCTTACCGTCAGGTTCGGCAATGTGTCTTTCACACTTGCGCGAAAGAGCAATACTCGTGCCGCTTGGTCTTTGAACCTGAGGTGGTGTGACTGAAGGAATTTGCAGGCTAGGCAAATGTTTTGATTTGAGATTATGCAGCGCAATGCTGACGGCAACTGGAGTCATTCACACTTAGCTGAACACACACAACGGGAGGTAATTTCTCCCCGGAGCAGAGGTCTGATTTACCACTCGTTGGTGAACTCGCCCTGTTCATCCAGGCTCCTAAGATCGCCGCCCAACCCACCTTAATCAGAACAAACACTGCCCAGGATCCGAACACAACAGAAGCCGCCTTTCTGGTCGTGATCTTTCGGGACCCGGCAATTAACATCGAGCGCCGTCTATCACCTGGCGCCAAGGCCTATTGCTGCCAATCCTGTTTTTAACAGAACCCAGATTACCCACACCCCGAAAACGAGAGTGGCCGCTTTACTGGTCTTGAATTTTTTGGCTCCGGCAATCGCAGCAAAACCTACCGCGAGCACAATCAGATACCAGATTGTGAAAATATCAAATGATGCGGCGATGGAGATCAGCGCGGGAGATGTGCCCGAAGGCAACATGACTGCGAGATTACTAGGGACAATTCCGGCAGGATCGGCCAGGTTTATTTCCTTCAAGCTCTCGCGGTCGCGCACCATCAGCGATGCTACCATCACAATTGTGTAAATAAGACCGGTCGCACACCAACTCCAGGCGACTACGGAAAGAATTTTCTTGAACGTGGTCTGCGCTTGCATGAGCATCAATCCAAGCGCAAAAATGCCGGCCGGGATAAGAAACGCAAATGCGTAGAAGACAATCGTCCTCCCTATCGCGATCAGAATGGACACCGTTGAGGTAATGTCCGTCGTCGCAAATCTCTTTTGATAACTGAGCTGTTTCTGGATTTGCTCTTGCTGATCGGGCGGCAATTCCTTCAGAGGCTTTCCAAGTCGCTTTTCAACCGCGGTTTGAAAAAACTTGTCCCAATCGGGCTGGGCCCGCCATTCAAAGAAAAAGCTGAATGCAAGGGTGGTAACGACTGCTATGAGAAAGGGTGCGAGCCACGTCGGCTTGCGATTCACATCAACGAACGTCTCACCGGGTGACAATAGCGTACCGGTCAGTCTCGATAGCGGGCCCAACCGAGCGGGCTCTTCAACTGCGACTTGCTCGTGGGGCTGGGGCGCGCCGTTTGAAGGCGCAGTTTCCGGCGTCTGGTCTTCGATCTCGCTCATGTTCGGTTTTCTCCTGAGGGTTTCGAGAACTGCGAATCTCCTACTTCGAAATCTCGAACCAATTCGAAATTCGAAATTCGAAATTCCTCGTGAGCCTACTATTTTTTCTGAGCGGGCGCAACCACCATGCACGCAACGAAATGATCCGGAGTTACTTCGATCAACTCAGGCTCTTCATCCGCGCATCGCGGTTCAGCAATTGGACAGCGAGTGCGAAACCGGCACCCGGATGGAGGCTCGATCGCTGTAGGAATATCTCCCTTCAGCGGCAAGCGCTCACGTCGAAGCTCGGGATCGGGAATCGGTATCGCCGATAGCAGCGCTTGAGTGTATGGGTGTAGCGGATTTCGAAATATCTCTTCGCTTGAAGCTACCTCGACAAGCTTGCCGAGGTACATTATTCCGACGCGCGTCGATATGTGCTCCACAACCGACAGCCCGTGCGAGATAAACAGATACGTCAGGCCAAGCTGTTCTTGCAGATCTTGAAGCAGGTTCACGATCTGCGCCTGAACAGAAACGTCGAGCGCCGATACAGGCTCGTCACATACAATGAACTTTGGATTCAGCGCCAGCGCGCGAGCGATGCCGATTCGCTGGCGCTGGCCGCCCGAGAATTCGTGCGGATAACGCACGGCGTGCTCCGGTTCGAGACCCACGAGTCGAAGCAAATTCCCAACTCGATCAGCGCGGTCTCTCCGATTCCCAACGCGATGAACGACTAGCGGCTCTTCAATAATCTGGCCGACCTTCATTCGCGGATTGAGTGACGAATACGGGTCCTGAAAGATGATCTGCATCTCGCGTCTCAATCGACGCAATTCGTTCGAAGCCATCGAGAGCAGGTCTCTTCCATCGAACCGGACTTCACCGGACGTCGGCTCGATCAGTCTGAGGATCGAGCGTCCGGTAGTCGACTTGCCGCAGCCCGATTCGCCGACCAGTCCGAAGGTCTCTCCGCGGCGAATCGTGAAGCTAACATCATCGACGGCTCTCACCACATCTCGCCCGCCGTCCAGGAGTCCTGCCCCGGTCGGAAAATACTTAGTGAGGTTTCTCACCTCGATCAAGGTTGGGGTATTCTCGCTCATCTGGATTCAGGAGCTGATTTCTTTGCGCGCTTCGCGGTTCTTTGCGTCTCTGCGCGAAACCAGGCTCTCTTACTCAACCCGCGTTTGCAGCACTTCGGCCCACGCGCTCCGGGCGCGTCCTGGCCGATACATCGCCGATCAGATCATGCCGGATGCATCGCGCTCGACGTTCGTCGTCTACTTGAAGCAGCGGGATGTCCGCAGTCGTACATTCGTCAATCACGTAGGCGCATCGAGGCGCGAACTTGCAGCCTTCAGGCAGATGAAGAAGATTCGGAACCGTGCCCTCGATCGTCTCGAGCCGTCGCCGCCTAATCCCTTGTTCAGTGAGGCGCGGCACAGAACGCAGGAGCCCCTCGGTGTAAGGGTGCCGAGGATTGCCGAAGATTTGTCGGACCGGCGCTTCTTCGACAATTCTCCCGGCGTACATCACCGCCACGCGGCCGGCAGTTTCCGCGACAACACCGAGATCGTGAGTGATCAGCAGCATCGAGAGCTCGAAGTCTTCTCTCAAGCCCTTTAGCAACTCGAGGATCTCAGCTTGAATCGTCACGTCGAGCGCGGTAGTCGGTTCGTCAGCGATTAGCAGCTTTGGTTTGCAAGACAATGCCATCGCGATCATCACTCGCTGGCGCATGCCTCCGGAGAGTTGATGCGGATAATCCCTGGCACGCCTCTCTGCATCCGGAATCTTCACTCGCGTCATCATCTCGACTGCCTTCGCCCAGGCTTGCTTTCGCGATAAACGTTCGTGAAGCTCGATCGCTTCAGCGATTTGATCTCCGACGGTGTAAACGGGATTGAGCGAAGTCATCGGGTCCTGAAAGATCATTGCGATCTCTCGCCCGCGCACCCGCCGCATTCGTTCCTCGCTGAGCTTCAACAGATCGCGGCCGTTGAACATTATCTCGCCCGCTGTGACTTTTCCCGGCGGCGGCACGAGCCGCATGATTGAGAGACTTGTTACCGACTTGCCGCTGCCCGACTCGCCGACGAGCGCCAGCGTCGAGCCGGGCTCGATGTTGAAGCTCACGTCATCTGCCGCTTTGATTGTGCCTGCTCGTGTGAAGAAGTGTGTGCTGAGGTTTTTGACTTCGAGGATGTTATCAGCCATCTAATCGTGGTCGTACAAACAGAGTGTCACTACTCGACGCCCTCATCAGCATCTTCCGACTTGAACGCTACGCGGTCATAAATATCAGCCAGCCGCAGCTCACAGCGAATGGACTCGATGACGAAGCTTTGCTCGAGTCCCTGGTAGATCTTGTAACTCCAAGTGCCGTCGCTCTGCCGCGAGTAGTGCTCGACGCTCGGCGCCTTCTGCGACACAAGGACATAGTCGGTTAAGGTCGGATTCCAGACTTGATACCGTTGAAACTTCTCTCCGCGATCAAAACTCTCTGTCGATTTCGCCAAAACCTCGATGATGACCGCCGGATTGAGAATCACGTCGCGATGCTCATCGTGATACTGAGGCTCGTCGCAGATTACAACCAGATCGGGATATGAGAAGAAACCTTCCATTGTCCGAGGATATCTCGGGGTCGGCCCACTGTGCACCTTGGCGTCTTTCGTCCGGGCTCTGCAAGGCGTGCCTTTTAATTGAGTGTGGAGCAAACCGACGAGGTTTACAGAAATATCGCCGTGCTCGCCGCTCTCGCCCGCCATCGCAAAGATGCAGCCGTCAATATATTCGTGCCGCTCTTCGGACGCTCGCTCAATCGCGAGATACTCTTCGACACTGTAAAGCCGCTGTGATGTTCGAGTCGCCATAGCACACCTCGTTTGCTAACGGTTTGGTTCATTCTAACAGACTTGAGGCTGCCCGACTCGAGGGAGCTGCTGCCGCCTTCATCATTGCCCTTCTTTCAGCAAATCGAGATAGGCTTGAAGCTCGAGCGCGCGACTGCGAACGATCTTCATGCGATCATCGGCGCTCATCGGGATATACATCGTCCCCTCCATTTTGGAATAGATGCTGTCCTGAAATTTGAATTCCAAGTCTCGAAACTTGATCCACTGAAGCTGGGGATCCTTCAAAGCAGCTTTGCCTTGCGGAGAGAGCTTCTTCATCAACTCGCCATAGACGCGGTTCATTTCCTTGTCCCACTTGTCGTATGCCTTGCCGATGCATTCAACCATACCCGCAGTGGACTGGTTCTTATCAAGGCATTGCTCCAATTCTTTGTCGATCCGATGCTTCCCGCCTTCCTGCCCATAGCTTACGGCCGAAAACGAAAGCGTGACGGCTAACAGCAAAAGCGTCCTTTTTATCTTCATCACCTTGTTCTCTCGCAAATGTCATTCATAGGCTGCGCCCGTGTATTCGCCGAACACTGCTCGCAGGCGGTCGGATATTTCGCCGAGCGTCGCTAATGACTCAACTGCTCGAAGGATGTGAGGCATCAGGTTCTCATCCGTGCGAGCCGCGCGCTCAACCTGATCGAGCGCTTCAGTGACGGCTCGCTGATCGCGGCGCCCGCGCAGAGCATTCAGTCGCTCGACCTGCTGCCGCTCGAGTTCAGGGTCAATTCGCAGCAGTGGCACTGAAGCCGCCTCGTCTGAAGTAAACCGATTCACTCCAACGACGGTCTGCTCGCCCGATTCGACTCGGCGCTGATACTCATAAGCCGCGTGCTCGATCTCGCGTTGAGGGTAGCCCTTCTCTATAGCTCGCAGCATCCCGCCGATGTCGTCGATTTTTTTTATGTAGTCCGAAGCTAGTTGCTCGATCTCGTTAGTCAAATATTCGATCGCGTAAGAGCCGCCGAGCGGATCTGCGGTATCGGGCACGCCTGATTCGTAGCCGATCACTTGCTGCGTGCGAAGCGCGATGCGCGCGGCGTGCTCGGTCGGTAAACCCAACGCTTCGTCCATCGAATTTGTGTGAAGCGACTGCGCTCCGCCGAGCACGGCAGCCAGCGCTTGAAGGGTTGTGCGAACGATGTTCACCTCGGGCTGTTGAGCAGTCAGAGATGAGCCCGCGGTCTGAGCGTGAAACCTCAGCATCAGAGAGCGAGGATCACGCGCATTGAACCGATCACGCATGATTCGCGCCCACAACCTGCGAGCGGCTCGAAACTTCGCGACCTCCTCCAGGAACTGATTGTGCGAGTTGAAAAAGAATGCGATGCGCGGTGCGAACTCGTCGACATCCAGCCCGCTATCGATCGCTGCCTGTACGTAGGCGATCGCATCGGCGAGCGTAAACGCAACCTCCTGCGCGGCAGTCGAGCCAGCCTCGCGAATGTGATAGCCCGAAATCGAGATCGTGTTCCAGCGCGGCGTCTCGCGCGCGCAGTATGCGAAGATGTCGGTTACGATTCGCAAGCTTTGTTGTGGCGGATAAATGTACGTGCCGCGTGCAATGTATTCTTTGAGGATATCGTTTTGAATGGTCCCCGAGATTTTGTCCGCCGCGACACCGTGCTTCTTTGCCACTGCGATGTACATCGCAAGCAATATCGCCGCCGTAGCGTTGATGGTCATCGACGTTGACACTCGATCGAGAGGAATCTGATCGAACAGCAATTCCATGTCTTCGATTGTGTCGATCGGAACGCCCACGCGGCCTACTTCGCCGCGAGCCATCGCATGATCCGAGTCGTAACCCATCTGCGTCGGCAGATCAAACGCGACTGACAAACCAGTTTGACCCTGCTCGAGCAAATAACGATAACGCGCGTTCGATTCAGCGGGTGACGCGTAGCCGGCGTACTGACGCATCGTCCACAGCTTGCCGCGATACATCGTCGCGTAAGGTCCGCGGGTGTAAGGGAACTCACCTGGGTCATTCAACTCGCTCGTGTGGTCGAGCGGCGCGTCCGCTGGCCGAAACACGGTCTTCATCTCGATGCCTGAGCTTGTTTCCGCCTTCTTTTCGGCGCTTTCTTTTGTATTCATGTTGCGAGGCGCTCTCGATTGATCAGATTAACAAACGTGCCGTTGCTTGCCAAACTTGCGCACGCTCGACGCTAAAGCGGCAACGAAGATTAGCAGCGCACCGAGGGAGACTAACGAATGTCCGTCAGCCCATTCGGCTGAGGCGAGCCCGATAATGTGAGGGCTTGTCAGATTGAACAGCGCAAAAGAAGCGATAACAGCGCAGAGCAAGACTCGCCGCGCAACTGCTGAAGTCTTTGCATGGAAGAGAAAGAAGAGCAAGTAGGCGATTGGTAACACCAAAATAACAAAGTGCGCTTTCCAACTGAGCGGTGAGAGCAAGACTACACAACAGAAGAAGGGCGCCGCGCCGGCAAGCTCGCCTCGTGCGCGGTGGGCTGCGAACACGGCGCCGGCAAGCAACACTATCGCGACCGCCAATGTCACGGCTTCTGTGGGACTACGCGATTCAGTTCCGCCGGAATCCTCGCCGCTGGCGCGTCCGGCCAATCTCGCGATCGCGCCGCGAAGCGATTGATTGCCGGAATCCGCAAGGTTGTAGCCCTGCTCGTTCTTCAACGTTCGATTTGCAAAGATCCGAAATGCTTCCAGGCCGCGCGCTTCAAACGGCAAGAAACTGAGCGCCGTTATTCCGACCAAAATCGCGATGCAGGCTGCCGCGAACTTCAATCTCATTTTTGCGATATGATAGAGAAGGAACAGTGCCGGAGTCAGCTTGATCGAAACGGCGAGTACCAATGCGATCGCCGACAGAGCCTTTCTATCCCGCGTGTAGAAGTAGAGGTGCGCAACCGCGAGGCCGGCTACTACAGTGTTCACCTGACCCAAGTTGAAGGTGTCCAGCACGAATCTGAGAACGACGACGACGGCTCCGGCGGCTATCGCAGCTCGCAACGAGCAAAGACGAGCACCTTGCGGCTCGTGCTTCGCAGCGGCATCCTCTTCTCCGCTTTCACTCGCGAGAGTCGCCGACGTCCAAGTTGACATCCGGGATGACATCCAGGCCGCGCCAAACATCGAAGCAGCGCTGATCAGAAACCAAAGATAAGCCGCGACCGGCAGAGGCAGCATCGCGAGCGGAACCAGCAACTCGGCAAGCAGAGGCGGGTAAAGATAGGGTGTCCACTCGCCGAGCGACTTCTGATATGGATCGCGCCCCGCCAATATTTCCTTCGCGGCATGGTAATAAACGTTGAAGTCGTTGCTATAGACTTCAGCGTTTGTTCCGCTCTTATGTGCGAAGTAAGCTCCACTCGACAAGACGCAAACGACCAGCACAGCGAAACACGAGCGCGCCAGTATCTTACTAACCGGCCGGCTCCGCGGCTGGCTCTGTTGAGAGGAACGGACAGGATTTGAGGAACCAGTTTGCGCCATCTCAGTTGTAGTGTGACTCACACGATGCTACGAATCGCCGGATTGGACGGCTTCACTCGTAATGATCAATCCGACCTGGCTTCTTGATTCACCTCGAAGACATCGACGTCGCCGAAACGACGCGCCAGCCTCAGCCATCGTGGCGGCACAAACGCATCATACGACGCGCGCTCAAACGGCCCATAGATGACATAGCGTACGCCGTTCTTTGCAAACAACTGCCGGGCAAAAGCGTCGTCGAGCGCTCCAGTGTAAAACGCCGTGACCTGAGCGCCTTTCTCATCCGCGTTGATAGTCTGGCCGTAGTGGCCCAGGAACACCCGTAAGCCGGTCATAGACGGAGCGAGGTTACCGGTAAGATAATGCGAAAACAACACGGAATCGGAATCCGTCTTCCTTAGCCATTCGAACGTCGCCACTAAGTCGACCGGGACGTAGCGCCTTGAATCAGTCGCGCTCACGCCCCTGTTTGCGACTAGCTGTCCAACGATAAAACCAAAATTTGTTATCGAGCAGATCACGATGACTGCGCCGAGAAAGATCTTTCTATACGGCGCAGCGCGTCCGCTAAACAGTCTTCGCGCGATCCAGAACACCGCAACAGAAGCCGCGATCGAAAGCGGCAACTGCAGACCTTCGACAACCCGCCTTTGAAAACTCATCGGCGCATAAAGCAACGCCGCTTGCACGAGAGCCCAGATGACAAGCAACCGGCCGTATACTGCGCGGCTGCTCCAGAACAAGCGGAAGCCAACTACAGCGAGAGCTGCGACTACGCCGAAACCCAGCACGTACTCCTGCGGCCCGGGCGACAGCGTGTCGGTGACGCGCAACCACTCTCGCAAGACCTCGTTTGTTCGATTCAGATAAAGCAAGTAAGCAACACCCGGAATCAACGCGGCGCCGAACGCGGCCGCCAGGCGTGCGATCAAGATGTAGTCCCAGCGTCCGTCCTTGCTTTTGCCGACGATCCACGGCCGAGTGAGGAGAGTCACCACTGCGATAGAAATCACAACGACTACCAGGTACGGATGAACCACCGCAAGCAATGACGCAAGCAGCCCAGCGCCGAACGCTCGACTCGGTTTCTTCTCGACCAGAGCGCTGAAGAATAATTTGATCGCGTAACACAACAGCGCAACACCAATCGCAAAATGCACCTGCGCGAAGACAGAACGAAACGCGATCGCTTCCGGCATGGTGAGGTCTGCTGATCCGGAGAGCGACGTGGCGCCTAATAAGTCTCTTCGGTTCTGGAACGAGTACACCAGCCAGCCAAGGCCACCCGACATCGCATAAAGCCATAGCGTGTACCGCACTCGAGTTCGCGACTCCATTACGCATAGGGCGGTCGTTCGCGCCGCCATCAAGAGCAACAGTGCGGCCAGGAGTCTCGCAACGTGAAACGTCAGGGCAACCGGCGCTCCGGTGAGACGAGCCGCGAATCCGATCATGTTCCAGAGTGGAAGAAAGAATTCGCTAGGCTGTGGCTCGGACGTGAAAAGGTCACGCAACAGGAGATGACCGTCAGCACTCTGTCGGATCCATGCGAAGTAAGTGAAGGTATCGTCATACGCGC
>JADGNW010000140.1 GCA_017883315.1 Blastocatellia bacterium
GGCCCGTCACATACAACCCGCGCAAATACTCTCGCAACTAAGCCGTCTTACATTGGGCCGTCCTTGGAATACCTTTCACGATGCGGATAGAATCAGACGCGATGAACCCCCAGCCAACCCTTGACGAGGACGACGGACGCCCCGACAAACCAACCAAAGACGAAAGTATACCGAAGCCAGCGGCCGCGCGTTCCGCAAGCGTAGCGCGTTCGGCAGGCATCGTCAGCGCCGCTGTGATGGCCAGTCGCGTGCTCGGACTAGTGCGCGAAATGGTTTTCGCGTATTTCTTCGGCGCCTCAAAGAGCTTTGCCAACGACGCGTATGTCATCGCGTTCCGCATTCCTAACCTGCTGCGGGATCTCTTCGCCGAAGGAGCGCTGTCGAGCGCGTTCGTCACCGTCTTCTCAGACTACCTGGTCACGAAGGACGAGCGAGAGGCGTTTCGGCTTTCGAACCTCATCGCGACGGCGTTGATTGTTGTGCTCGGAGTGCTGGTGGTGCTCGGGATCATCTTCGCGCCGCAGGTAGTCGCGGTGATTGCGCCGGGCTTCGAGGGAGACAGGGCAAAGTTCGACCTTACAGTCCGCCTGACGAAAATAATGATGCCCTTCATCCTGCTGGTGGCTCTGGCGGCGCAGGCGATGGGCGTATTAAACGCGCGCGATCGCTTCGGCGTACCGGCGATGGCATCGATGTTTTTCAATGTTGGTTCGATCATCGGCGGGCTTGCGACTGCTGCGTTATTGACCGATTCAACCTTCTCTCATCCCATAAGATCGATCGTCGAGAAACCAACCGAAGGCATCATCGGCATGGCTTACGGAGTGCTGATCGGCGGCTTCTTGCAATACGTCGTGCAGTGGCCGAGCTTGCGCCGCGCAGGATTTCGCTATCGCCCGATGCTTAGTTTTACCGATCCGGGTGTGAGGCGGATTTTTGCGTTGATGGGACCCGCAGTGATAGGCGCAGCAGCGGTTCAGGTGAATGTGCTGGTCAACAGCAACTTCGCATCAAATCTTCCGGGGAGCGGGCCGGTTTCGTGGTTGAGCTACTCTTTCCGGCTGATGCAATTCCCTATCGGCGTGTTTGGCGTCGCGATCGCTACGGCTACGCTGCCCTCGATTTCCAGAAGCGCCGCGCGCAAGGACATGAATGAATTTCGGCATACGCTCGCGGGCTCGATCCGATTAGCATTTCTCTTGACGATACCCTCCGCTGCCGGGTTGATCGTTCTTGGTCGCCCGATAATCGCGTTGATCTACGAGCGCGGGCACTTCGACGCCGCCGATACCCAGCACACCGCCGCCGCGCTGGCCTTCTATGCGGTCGGGCTTGCAGGTTATTCGGCGGTGAGGATATTGGCTCCGGCCTTTTATGCCATCAACGATGCCCGCACGCCAATGATGATCAGTCTTCTTTCGATGGCAACGAACTTCGTTATGAACTGGATGCTGGTTGGCGTGCTCCAGGAACGCGGGCTTGCGCTATCGACTTCAACGGTGGCGCTTATGAACTTCGGTCTGCTTTACGCGATCATGCGCCGCCGCGTCGATGGCATCGAAGGCCGGAGGACAGCAATTACGGTAGGCAAGATTCTTGCTGCTTCGGTTGTGATGGGCGTCGTGTGCTGGGCGATCAGCAGCTTCATTGGCAGGATCGCCGGCGTCAGCTTAGCGGCGAGAACGGCAAACGTCGTGCTGTCCGTATCAGCGGGCGCGGGAGTTTTCTACATTGTTGCTTCGATGCTTGGCATTCAAGAACTGAAAGCCGCAACTGATGTTGTCGTCAGCCGTTTCGCGCGCCTCCTCCGGCGTTAAGCACCGCTTAGAGAAACCACCCGGCACAGACTAGTAGTCAGTCACGCTCAAGGTAACGGACCCGTAGGGACGTCCCCGTGGGCGCCCCTCGTTGCAGGCCCACTTCGATTACCAAAGAGGGGCGCCCCTACGGGTGTTCATCAGAATCAGCGTGACTGGGTCCTAGAGCCTGCGCCAAAAAAGTGCGGGCGCCACAGCTAACTTCTGCTGCGGCGCCCGGTGAGTAATGGAGGAGGATCACCCCAAGCGACAACGCTTAAGATTTACAAGATGACCACGACAATCAGGCGCATTAGAATTCATCGGGGTCAACTCGTTGTTCACTCACACGTCTAATAACGCGCGCGCCTCAAGACGGTTTCAAAAAAAGTGAGCATTAGCGCCTACGCGACGTTAATGTTTTTTAATAGTTCTGAGGCGCGGAGGATTAACAAGACGAGGGTTGGGTATCGAGTGAACTTCGCAGTCTGAAAATATGCTAAAAATAAAAATTCGGGGCGCTTTCCCAAGCGCCCCGACCCAAAAGGAGAAGGATTTCTGTTCTAGACTCGGGTCCCGATCTGCTGAAACAAAATGAATTGCACATCCACTCTTCGGCTTCCTCAGGATCCTTCGCATGCTATTGAACGCCTTCCGCCCCGGTTTGTTCCCGCTGTTCAAAAAAGCCTCCGCCGCCTGCGAATCTTGCTGCGCACGGGCGAAGCGATTTTCTCCAGCCACTTCAGCGCTTCCTCAAATCGTTCGAATCGACGTTCTTCCTCGCGAAATGCGCGGCCGTGATAAATGGTTCGGCCTGACATCACGCGCAGCGGATGCTTTACGTGAAGCATTTCGTGATAGAGCACGTATTCGACAACCAAGCGCGGAATGCGGGGATTGTCCAGCGTGCTGCTGATGACGATCGCGCGGTGAACGTGGTCGTGGTGACCTAACACACGCCGGGTACGGCGCTGGCTCCAGGAGAGCAATGGTTGTTCGAGCTTGCCGGCGAAGTAGCGGCCGTTGAGTTCCTTGAACAGCTCGGCCAGATCGTAGACTTGCCCGCGCGAAGAGGTCGTGAGTTTGTAACCACGCTTCCGCCTGGTGTCGTGTGACGCATCGAGTACTGAAGGATCAAGCGTGTGCTGGCGATAAGTCCGCTCGTGTACCTTCGGCGTCTTCAATCGATATAGTTTCGCTACCAGGATGCAAGCCAGAGCAAACAGCACATCGCGCGGCGAGCCAACTAGTATGTCCGAAACTCGCGCGTGCACGCGCCCGTTTCGCAACCTGATTGTCGACGAGAGACCCGCGTATGGATAGAAGCGAGCATCGATTTCAGGTCTCGGCTCTTTCTTCACCAAACTGCGCAATGCTTCATCGAATACAGATTCAAGAATGTCGTCTGAGATGACAGGGGAGTAGAGATGTAATTGCTCGTAATCGACCATGAGCGAAGAGCAGAGGTCAGAAGTCAGTAGTCAGAGATCAGAGGTCAGAGATCAGAGGTCCGAAGTCAGCATTGGTCATCCTGGCGTTTTCTGATCTCTGACCTCTGACTTCTGACCTCTGGACCTACGGACTATTTCTTCTTAGGATTTGGATTATCATCCGGCTCGACGTACCTTTCTCGATAACGGAGATCCAATTGCTTGTTGTCAGGTTGGCCATCGCCGTCTATGTCAACTTCAAGTCGGAGCTTGCGCTCTTTGCCCTCGCGACGAGTGTTTGTCGGCGAGTAGCCGAGGCTGTACTGTGTGCGCAACAATGCTTGAATGCTCTGCATGATCTGTGGCAGTTCGCTCTCGAAAGTCATCGGGAAGTATGCTCCCCCGGTGTATCTTGCGAACGTCTGTAGAGAGTTGCGCGCCTGCTCGAAGTCCATCCTGGTCTCGGGCGGAAGCCGGTCGCCGTACTTCTTGTAGAACAGGTTTCCTGTGTGAACGCAGAAGATCGGCACCCCCGCGCGCGATACTATCTTCAGAGTTTTGTCATAGGTGATGCGGCTGAAGGTATCGCGTCCGAGCGTTATCAAAATGATGGCCGTATGGCCTTCAACTTCCGATACCCCGCCGTACTCATTCTCCCCGTGCCCCTCGTCAAAAAGCTGCACCGCTTTGCCGCCCAGCAGCACAAAAGAAAGCGCGTCGTAGATGTTGGATTCGCTGAAATTAATCGTGTCGCGAGCAGCCTCAGCAACAGCCTGATACAGGCGTTGCCGATCGCCCGTGAAATCCTGAATCACCTTCGGCCTCATGCTGAAGGCGACTACAGCTATGTGATCATCGGGTTTGACGAATCCCTGCACAAAAGTTGCGGCTGCTTGAAATATCTCCTGCGCGAATGTCGGATTGAAATAGCCTTGCCAGTATCGGTTGTTGAAAGCGTTTTCAAGCAACAGCACTGCGGTCATCGGACCCTCTCCGGTCGAGAAATTAGTCACCTCCTGCTTGACACCATCCTCATAAATAGTGAAGTTCTTCTTCGTAAGGTTTGTGTACAACCGCCCTGACTTCTTATCAACGACGGTGACATCGGTACTCACGACCTGAGTTGAGAGCTTTATCGGCGGTTCCTGCTTCATGTCTTTCGGCATGGGCGGAACCGGCTCCTGAGGCTGCTCGGCGCCCTTTTGCTGGTCTGTCTTCTTCTCTACGCTTTTCTTTGCGGGCTGCCGTCCGCTTTGTGCGGCGACGTTCGAGCGTGGGAGAAAAGACGTGGTCAACAACACGGCTAACAGGGCGCCAACAAACACTGCCCTGGTGACAGCAATTGACTTCATAAAACCTCCAGATCGGTCTGAATCGGGCTGGAACTATCCGAGCACTTGCCTCAGCAAAATCTTATCAGAGTGTGAGAGACATTAAAACCAGCGCGCTCTTGTTCTGCCTTCTAACGAGGTCTAGTGAGCGCCCCCAACGGTCCCGTTGATGTCTAGCTGATCGTGACTTCACGTTCCTGTCTCTCGACGCGGCAAGCTGCTCAAATTGACGCTAGCCGTGCGGATTAAATCCTGCTACTCTTGTCCGCTGTTTTGCTGCCGAGTGCTACTTCCGGGGTTGTCTCGTGCACTTTCTTAAGACTGAAGACATAAGGCTGAATGGAGGAGAGCAATGCCTGAATTCAATCCGGAGCTGCGGAAGGATCCGATCAGCGGACGCTGGGTTATTATTTCGTCAGCGCGAGCGCAACGGCCCGAAGCTCCCGAGCCGCGACGCGAAGAAGAGACGCCGGAAGCCCGAGCGCGATGTCCGTTTTGTTATGGAAGAGAAGATCAAACTCCGCCAGAGATATTCACCATCCGCATCAACGGCGAGTCCGCGAACAGTCCTGGCTGGCTCACCCGCGTTGTGCCCAACAAGTTTCCCGCTTTCGGCATTTTTCCGGAGATCAGTCTCAGGCGAGTCGGGATGTTTCAGATGGCAACCGGGTATGGCGCCCACGAAGTAGCTATCGAATCCCCTGAACACGACGTGTACCTCGAGCAGCAACCGCTTAGTCAGATCGCCCGAATCGTCGATACCTGGTGGGAACGCCATGTCGATCTCGAACGTGACCGTAAGCTAAAATACGTTTTGTTATTCAAGAATCACGGCAAGGCCGCCGGAGCTTCGCTCACTCACCCGCACGGCCAGATAATCGCAACGACGGTGATTCCCGACGTGCTCAAGAGCAAGCTGCTGAATGCGAAGGAGCACTTCGTAAACGGCGAAGGCTGTATCTGGTGCCGTCAGATCGAACAGCTTTTCTACTACGAGAACAAGATATATAACCCCGACGGTTCAGTGCTGGTGGCTATTCAACAACGCGATCGCGTCGTGGCCGAGAACGCGAAGTTTGTGGCGTACATACCGTTCGCCGCGCGTATGCCGTACGAGATTCACATCTTGCCCAAGCTACATCAGTACTCTTTCATTCAAACGTCACCCGAAGAGCGGCTCGAACTTGCGAAGATGTTGAAGCTTGTGTTGATGAAGATTTACAAGCTGCTGGGCAACCCGCCCTACAACTTCTATATTCACTCGGCTCCCAACCTGAACATAACACCGCGAACGGGCGACTACGGCACGATCCGCGAGGATTTTCACTGGCATATCGAGATTCTGGTTCGAACAACGATATGGGCGGGATTCGAACAGGGTAGCGGGATCTACATCAACCCACTGAACCCGACCGACGCCGCACGCTACCTGGCTGAAACTGAGATTGATCAGTGATGCGTGAAACGTGAATCACACGAGTCAATGCTCGGGGTCACGCATCACGTTTCACGTTTCACGCATCACTCCTGAAATACCTGCTCCTCTGGAACACCCGGTCGTCGAAGTAACCACGAAGCAGCTCGATCTCCTCGCCCTTTTCGCCCGGCAAGACGGTCACCACGTCGTAGCGATAAGGCTCCTCAAGAACCTTCATCAACTGGCGATACCGTCTGGCTGCGCGAGCTATCTGGCGCTGCTTTCTCAAGTCAACCGCACGTTCCGGCGCTACCAGGTCACTTGACGTCCGAGTCTTCACTTCGACAAACACGAGTGTCTCTCGATCGTAAGCGACTAAGTCGATCTCCGCATTAAGTTTTTGCCCGCGCAATCCTCTACCAAGAGGCGCGCGAAAATTGGTGACCACGACCCGATAGCCTTCATAGTCCACCAGGTAATTGAGCGCTGTCCGCTCGCCGCGCTCTCCCAGTTCAAGGTGAGCAGCGCGAGTCGCGTTACGACTTCTGAAGAGAGTTTTGAGTCGTTCGACCATGCGAATGAAGGGCGAATGAAGGCCGGCGTGCTGCATCTTGCTCGCATCTTACTCGATGGCCGTTCCTTGTAAAAGCTCCGAGCTACAAGCTACATTGAAACTGCGCATCATGGAACAAATTGAAATCAACGCGCCACTGGAAACGCAAGCTGAGCAGCCCGCGCTTCCGACCGTCGTCATACTTGGCCGACCGAATGTCGGCAAGTCAACTTTGTTCAACAAGCTCACCGGCACGCGGCGCGCCATCGTTGGAGACGAGTCCGGGATCACTCGCGATAGGATCTACGGCCGCGCTGAATGGCGCGGCCGCGAGTTCCTGCTGGTCGATACTGGAGGAATCATTCCAGATGATAAGGACCTCATACCGGCTAACATCCTGGCACAGGCCCGAACGGCGATCGAGGAATCGTCGCTGATCATGCTTGTAGTTGACGCGCGCGCCGGAATAACCCCGCTGGACGAAGAGCTCGCCGAACTTGCGCGCTCGATCAACAAGCCCGTCTTCGTTGCCGCTAATAAAGTGGACAGCGCCAAACTCGAAGCAGACGCGCACGAGTTCGAAGTCTGGGGATTCGACGAAGTGTTTCCGGTCTCAGCCGAGCACGGCAACGGCGTCGCCGAGATGCTCGATAGAGCTCTCGATATTCTCCCTACGACCCAGGTACGTGAGGAACGTAAACCCGAGATTCGAATTGCAATCGTCGGGCGACCAAACGTAGGCAAGTCATCTCTGGTGAATCGACTGGTCGGCGAACAACGCGTGATTGTCTCCCCGATTCCCGGGACCACTCGCGACGCCGTCGATACGGAACTCTCTTTTGAAGACAATCAATATCGGCTTATCGACACCGCCGGTATTAGACGCAAGGGCAAAACGGAACTCGTCGCAGAGAAAATCTCCGTCGTGATGGCGCGCAAGAATCTCGAGCAGGCCGACGTTGCCGTTCTGCTGATCGACGCAATCGAAGGTCCCACCGCCCTGGACGCGACGATCGGGGGCTACGCTCATGAGGCCGGCGCGAGCTTGATCATCGCGGTCAACAAATGGGATGCGATTGAGAAAGACACTCACTCGACCTCCCAATACGAACGTCGAGTTCGTGAGATGATGAAGTTCGCCGACTATGCGCCGGTTGTGTTTATCTCGGCGAAGAGCGGTCTTCGGGTGACGAAGGTGTTGCAGCTTGCGCGGCGTGCTTACGAGGAACGAAGCAAGCGCATCTCGACTTCGGAGTTGAATCGCTTTTTTGAACAGCACCTGGAACAGCCTCGCGCGACGACGTCTTCAAGATACCCGCTTCGAGTTTTGTATATGACTCAAGCCTCGACCCGCCCGCCGACCTTTGTGCTGTTCACCTCTTCGCGCAGCCCTAAAGCGAAGCTGCATTTTTCCTACGAACGCTATCTGGTGAATCGGCTTCGTGAGGAGTTCGGTTTCGTCGCCACTCCGATCAGAATCAAGCAACGCAGGAAGCAGGGTGAAGCATCGCAAGGTCGCTGAACCGATCTGTTCAATTAGACACGAACCTGAATTCGCAATCTGAAATCGGAGGCGAGACTCATGCGTTCCACTCTGTTCACTCTTGCTCTTGCTTTGCTGGTTCCGCTTTGCGCGGCCGCTGATGATCGGCCCGTTCAAATACGCGTTCAAGACCTCAACAAGACGCCGATCTCTGCGGGAGCTTTCAAGATCAGAATCACGAAACTCAGCGGAAGCTTCTTAAAACTCGGCAACGGCAGCATTGAATTAGAAGTCGAGAACGTGTCGCCCGCGTTTGAGACCTTTTCCCCACGGCGTCTCTCGCTGGTCAACAGGGACAATGTCCAGGTTAACATTGTGGCAGCCAGACACGGCGACTACAGAACCGTTCCGCCTTACGATCCCAATGTGCCCACCGCTGCGTTTGACAGACGGATAGCACCCGGCGCTCACATCAAAGAATCATATAGATTGAGTGGGAGGTTACACCTGCCCATGCGCTTTTACTACGACGAGAAGCTCCTGGCTGAGATTGTTGAGTGAGAAATCGCGAGTCGGGTCGATTGAGACTAGCTTACACCTTTGTGGGTGCTTCGTTACCCGCTTCGATCACAGCCTGACGCACGTCAACTCGCACAAGCACCGCGAGGCCCGCGATGAAAAAGACCACCAGCGAAAGAATCGCCAGGCGATAACTGCCCGTGAACTGCTTCACCAGTCCGAACACCAGCGGCGCCAGCCAGCTTGTTCCTTTGTCGCTCACTTCATAAAGGCTGAAGTACTCTGCTTCCTGCCCCTTGGGAATCATCAGCGAATAAACCGAGCGGCTCAGCGCCTGACTCCCTCCCAACACAATCGCGATCACCGCGCCCAGAATGAAGAACTGCAGCTTGGTTTGCAGCAGGCCGTATGCGTACACCAGCACACCCGTCCAGATAATCAAACTTACAATGATCGCGCGCTTGCTCCCCGTTGCTTTTGCAACCCAATTGAAGATCAACGAGCCGAAAAAGGCGGCGAACTGTACCATCAATATCACTTGTACAAGCGTTGACTGTTCCAGCTTCAACTCCTCCGCGCCGAACAGTGATGCAAGCGCGATCACCGCCTGAATTGCATCGTTATAAAGCAGGTAGGCGATCAGAAACAACAGCGTCTGCGGATAACGCCGCGCGCTGCCGATCGTATGCCGAAGCTGCTTGAACCCGGTAGCGATGAAGTGTTGCCCCGCCGGCGGCTGTTTGACCGGCAATCGATTCCTCAACGTCGAAAGCGGTATGAGCGTAAAGACTGCCCACCACGCACCCGATGAGGCGAGGCTTATGCGAACCGCTTGACCTGTCGTCAGTCCAAACGAGTCGGCTTTCGAGAACAGATATAAGTTGAGAGCTAACAGCAAGCCGCCGCCGAGATAGCCTATGGCCCAACCGACCGACGACACTCGATCGCGATCTTCGGGGCTTGCGATGTCGGGCAGGAACGAATTGTAAAAGACAATCGACGCGCCGAAGCTCAGATTCGCGAGCACGAACAGCCCGCCTCCGAGAATATAGTTCGTGCCTTCAAGAAAGTAGAGTCCCATCGTCGCGAACGCCCCGATGTAAGCGAAGAGCGCGAGCATCTGCTTCTTGCGATGCGAGTAGTCGGCTATCGCTCCGAGTATCGGAAGGAAGATCATCTGCAGGCCTACCGAGAGCGCGACGACGTATGGGAAAAACGAACCGTGGTCAACCTTGATGCCGAGCGGGTAGACGTATATGTTGCCCGCGCCGAGTGATTCAGCAGCGGCCTTGGCGACTCCAGTGAGATAAGGTCCCAGGAAAACAGTGACTACAGTCGTGTAGAAAGCGGAGTTGGCCCAGTCATAGAAATACCATCCAACCTGTTCGCGTCGATTGTCCATGATTCTAGAGGCGCCGATGAAGCTAAGGTGAAACGGCAGGATAAAGTATGAGCTGCGATTCGAGCAAGCTTAGCGTGCGCGCATCTGTGCGAAACTTTGCGTCTTTGCGGAGCTTTGCGGCTTTGCGCGAAACCGACCGTCTAAGACTACATGCCTCGGCGTGGGAACCTACTGTCGGGCGTGGCGCTGGAAGAACTTGATCACGCCGGGCAGAGCTTCGAGTGGAACCTCGTGTCCGCCGGGATGAATGTAGGTCACAAGCTCGGAGCCATTCACTCCGGGTTCTGTTCGCTCTAAGCCGTTGACCTTGGCTTTTGACTGATCCGTCTTCAGGAGTCTTCTCGCCCGCTCGATGCTGTTCTGCTGAGTCTGAAACGGAACGATTGGATCTTTCTCGCCGGCGATTATGAATACAGACTTCGGAGCCGATTTATCAATAAGAACGCCGCCGGGACC
>JADGNW010000141.1 GCA_017883315.1 Blastocatellia bacterium
AGCGTCTCATGTCGGCAAGCTTGAAATCCGGAATCGGCGTCAGCAACATCGACGGACGTTCAGGCGCGTTGTAAACAGGCTTCGCTTCGCCGCGCTCAAGATCGCGAATGATTCCGGGCAAGGTTTCTTCGGCTTCGCCCATTACAACGTGATCGGCGCCGGCTAAAGGTTCCAGGGTTGTAGTTACAAACGGCCCGCCTACCACGATCCGCGTTCCCTTAGCGTTGCAAAGCTTGACCACCTGCTCCAGCGAGCTCTTCTGGACAATCATTGCGCTGGCGAATACGACGTCGGCCCATTCGACATCCGCTGGCTTCAGCGGTTGAACGTTCATGTCTACGAGACGCCGCTCCCAAGAGTCTGGGAGCATCGCCGAGACAGTCAACAGCCCGAGAGGTGGAAAAGCAGATCGCTTGCCCTCGAATGACAGCGCGTGACGGAAGCTCCAATAAGTTTCCGGGAACTCCGGATAGACGAGCAGAACCCTCATGTTGTGATCTCCTTACTTGGTCCACCTTAGCGTAACCACATGGCGTAACGAGGATATTAGACCCCAGATCGGCGATATTCAACCGGTTCCGGGCCCTGACGTTTCTCTAACTCGTCTATGTCGTGTTGCGACCACTACGACCCGAGTTAGCGAGCCTACTTTTGAACGTCGACGTTGACGGAAATAGAGCCTAGTTTGTTCTGCGAATAGTCAATCTTGTATTCGCCACGAAGCACGGTCACGCTCTTGAATCCAAGCGCCTTCGCGGTTGCGGCGCTCAGCACCACGTTCTCAGCGACCGGCATGACTGACGACTTCTCTGGCAGCGCGGTTTGCATGTCAATCTTCAAGGTGCGAGGGCCGGTGTCTCTCGCAGATTTGTTTTGCTCGACGCTGGCCGATGCCTGACCAGTGCGGGCCGCTCTTGCGGTATCACCTTTTGGCGCTTCTGCCTCTCGAGCTGCGCCGATGTCTATCCTGCAGATCCCTATGCCAGGAGCGCAACGACGAGCCCCGAAATAAATAGTTATCGAAAGCGCCGCCTCGGCCGGTGCCGGCAAAGCCAACGGCAAAGACAGCAGCGACGCGACACAGCAAGCGAGCGCCAAACATCTCTTTGAGCGATTCATATTCCCTCCTCGACTAACCTGGTTTCCAGCGCTTCCGCTTATGTCGCAAGCCGGCCCTCGAAGCAACATCTAAAGCCATCGCCCGGACGGGCGCAACGAACTGTTTGGGCCGATAAACTTTCTTTTTAGAATTTAGCGAGGCGCGGCTGCGACGACGATGCTCGATGTCAACACGGTGCACAAAGGCTGGTTGCCGATCTCAGGCCAACGAACTGGCTTTGGCAGGTCGCTTGAATTCTCGCCGGAATTCTCGAGGTAGGCGATGACCTCTACCCGCGTTCCTTTTGGCAGAAGAGCCGCTCTCTTGAAGTAATACGTCGGCTGCCAATCCGACTGATGACCTCGCACCCATATCAACACTTCTTGAGAACCATCAGGCCTGTACGCGGTTGCTTGCAACGAAGTGATAAACGGGTGTGCGGAAGGCCGAATCGCAATCGCTTCAGTATCGGTCTGAGCCGTGGACGACAACACAATTCGCTGCGGCTGCGTTGATGCGGTAATCATGCCATCGATGTCGTTGATTGCTACAACGCTAACCCGTTTGCGCGGGGGAGTCTTCGCGAAGTAGAGACCAACCGCGCTAAGGTCCTTGGCCGGCTCACCCGAACCGCGGTAGTGAAGCTTCACCGCAAATCCAAATACCGCACCCGCCGGGATTAACTGCGCAAAACCGGGCTCGAACGCAGTCGTTTTCTGACCTGGAATCCAAGTTGCCAGCACGGTCTCAACGTCTCCAATCATGGAAGCGCCCCCTGGCAGGGATACGCGCACTTTGTTCCTCACCTGGATCATTGTCCCGCCCGGCTGTTGGCCCGACTCGCGCGTGAGGAGATAAACAGTTGCGCAGTGAACTACCGAGGCGTTGCCGGGTAACACGTCAATCGCAGTGAGCCACCGATCCTCCTTCAGATTCGTCGGCAATATGAAGGTTCGGTACTCGTTGGCATCGGCAGCGATCGCGGCTCCGCTCTCGGCTTTCAAAGTCAGATCGGGTTTGCCTAGCTGCCAGTCATTCGAGAACAGCGGACCCGCCGGCACGTCTTTGTCTTCGCCTTTTGGAGCGCCGCCTTCGACCCAGTTGACGATCAGGTCGATGTCGCGCTGCGTCAGTGTCGGCGCATTACTGAAGTCGCCATAGCCCTTCACCGCGCGCCAGGGCGGCATTCGCTTCTCGAGCACTTCTTCTTTGATAGCTTTTGCCCAGGGCCGGGCGTCGTCGTAGGTTGCTAATGAGAACGCAATGCCGCCTGGATGATGGCAACTGAGACAATTGCGCTGCAAGATTCTGACGAGCTCTTTGTTGAACCTGACTTTAGTTGTGATCGGCTCGTGAGCGCTGGAAGCCAAGGAAAAAGGGAAAAGGAAAAAGGAGAAAGTCAGAAGAACCACAGCCAGTTGAAGCAACCGAACCGGCGCCATCGCGCCCGGCGCCTCTCCCACTTTTGCCTTTTGCGTTTTTACTTTTTCCTTCATACCAATAAGGGCCGACCAACCGCGTCGATTGGATCGGCCCCTCAATCGTAGCTCAATCTCGAACAAGGTCACTGCTTATTCTGGCTGACTGCTTGCACCTTCTCTTGCGGCTTGTCGTAGGTAAAGCTCATCCACCCGATCATCATCTCTTCGAAAGTTTGATCGCCCCATCGCACTTCTTTCTTCGGATCGGGGTTGTACTTGTTCTTCTCCGAGTTGTCGAAGTGCGCCAGGCAATCCAGCCGAGTTCCCTTCGGCGCGGCCAGCGGCTCTTTCAAAATGTAGTAAGTCTGCCACGAGAAATCATACTTGGGCACCGACAACAGCACTTGCGAAGTGCCGTCCGGGAACGTCGCCTTGAAGATGAAATCCTTTCCGCGAAGATGCATATGCGGCATCAGCGAATAGATGTGCGCGTCCTGAGTGAAGGTGTAGGTCGATTCAACCTGGTAATTCGGATCACCCGGAGGAATGACGAACTTCGCGTTCAGCACTGGCCGCGTCACTATTTCATTCTTGGGCGGCTCCTTCGAAAAAACGAATCCGACATAAGATTTGTCCTTCGCTTCGGTCCCGTTTGTCGTGTAGTGAACCTGGAAGATCAGATCCGATCCGGCCGGGATTTTTCGAGCAAGTCCTTTAGAGATCACCGCCGGCTGCTCGCCCGGAGCATAACCGACGATCAAGCGCTGAGGCTCGTTTGCCTTCTGAGCGAAAACGATTATGTGATGCACGACTCCGCGAACGCCCGGTCGAATCTCGGCAGCTTGAATCCATTTGTCCTCTTTGAAATTGGTCGGCACCTTGAAGTACTTGTACTCGACGACGCCGCTGGCAGGCACCGTGTACTCTTGCGGAAGATAAAACACGACATCGGGCTTGCCGATGTTCCAGCCGTCGAGAAACTCCGGAGCCGGCGGTAAGTCTTTAGCATTGCCTTCCTTAGC
>JADGNW010000142.1 GCA_017883315.1 Blastocatellia bacterium
CTTCCTTCATTCGCTCGTACTGATCGCCTTCCATCTGTCCGTGATACTCCAGGATCATGTGGCTGCCAATGTTGCTGGTCATGATGACAATCGTGTTCTTGAAGTTCACGACTCGGCCCTGGCCGTCGGTCAGCCGTCCGTCATCGAGTATTTGAAGCAGCACGTTGAACACATCGTGATGGGCCTTCTCGATCTCGTCAAACAGCACGACCGAGTAAGGCCGGCGCCGCACAGCTTCCGTCAACTGGCCGCCTTCTTCGTAGCCTATGTAACCCGGAGGCGCGCCGATCAATCTCGCCACCGTGTGTTTTTCCTGGTACTCGGACATGTCGATCCGAATCATCGCGTGCTCGTCATCGAACAGAAACATCGCAAGCGCGCGAGCGAGTTCGGTTTTGCCTACTCCCGTCGGGCCCAGGAAGATGAACGAGCCGATCGGCCGATTGGGATCCTTGAGTCCCGACCGCGCGCGAAGGACGGCGTCGGCAACGGCGCTGACCGCTTCGTCCTGGCCAACGACGCGTTTGTGCAGATGTTCTTCCAGCGCGAGCAGCTTTTGAAGCTCCCCTTCGAGCAGCTTCGAAACTGGAATGTGCGTCCACCGGCTCACTACCTCGGCAATGTCCTCTTCGTCGACCTCCTCCTTTAGAAGCCTGCTTCGATTGGGTTGACGGTCAAGCTCGGCTTCGTACTCGCGCAACTGTTTTTCGAGCTGATTCAGCTTTCCATACTGCAGCTCGGCTGCGCGATTGAGGTCATACTCACGCTGCGCCTGCTCGATTGCCACCTTCGTCTGCTCGATTTCTTCGCGAATCGAGCGAATCTTCTGGACCGCTTCTTTCTCGCCCTGCCACTGAGCCTGGAGCTGATCGGCGTTTGCTTTGAGATCTGCAAGCTCCTTCTCGAGTTTCTCCAGTCGCCTGCGCGAAGCCGCATCGGTTTCCTTTCTTAAGGCTTCACGCTCGATCTCGAGCTGCATAACGCGCCGAAGAATCTCATCGAGCTCCGCGGGCATCGAGTCGATCTCGGTCCTGAGCTTCGCCGCAGCTTCGTCGACAAGATCGATTGCCTTGTCCGGCAAGAACCGGTCCGAGATGTATCTGTGCGACAGCACCGCCGCCGACACCAGCGCCGAGTCTTTGATCCGAACGCCGTGGTGAACTTCGTAGCGTTCCTTCAAGCCCCGCAGAATCGAGATCGTGTCTTCGACCGTTGGCTGATCGACCAGCACCGGCTGAAAGCGCCGCTCGAGCGCGGCATCTTTCTCGACGTGCTTGCGGTATTCATCGAGCGTCGTCGCGCCGATGCAATGAAGCTCGCCCCGCGCAAGCATCGGCTTTAGAAGGTTCGCCGCATCGACCGCGCCTTCGGCGGCGCCGGCGCCAACAATCGTGTGCATCTCGTCGATGAACAAAATGACCTCGCCCTCGGAAGCCTGGATCTCTTTCAAGACCGCCTTAAGCCGCTCTTCAAACTCGCCGCGGTACTTCGCGCCTGCAACCAAAGCCCCCATATCAAGCGCCACGATCCGCTTGTTCTTTAGAGTCTCGGGAACATCGCCGCGAATGATTCGCTGAGCGAGCCCTTCAACGATGGCTGTCTTGCCAACGCCCGGTTCGCCGATCAGCACGGGGTTGTTCTTGGTGCGCCGCGACAGCACCTGGATTACGCGGCGTATCTCGTCATCGCGGCCGATCACCGGGTCGAGCTTTCCGGCGGCAGCCATCTTTGTAAGATCTCGTCCATAGCGCTCGAGCGCTTCGTAGGTGGCTTCCGGATTTTGCGAAGTCACCCGTTGATTGCCGCGCACCTCCATTAGCGCTTTTTCGATTCGGTCGCGAGTGGCGCCCGCTGTCTTGAGCGCGCGCGAGGCAGGTCCGCCTTCGTCGATGATCGCCAAGAGCAGGTGCTCGACGCTTACGTACTCATCTTTGAGTTTCTTTGCTTCATCTTCGGCGGCGACGAAGGCCTTGTTCAACCGTGCCGTTATGTAGACCTGATCGACTGGACCTGAGGGCCCGCTTACTTTGGGCATCCTGTTGATCTCGTGCTCGATGGCTTCTCTCAATGGATCAACGGCGACGCCTGCTCTGGTTATTATCGAAGGCACAAGCCCGGCTTGCTGCTCAAGCAAAGCGTAGAGCAGGTGTTCGACTTCAATCTGTTGATTGCCGTATCTAGTCGCAAGCGTCTGCGCGGAGCGAACGGCCTCCTGCGCTTTTTCAGTGAATCGATTTATGTCCATTGTTACCCTCCTTCCGCATTCGCATAGCGAATCACTTCTCCTTCAGCCAGCCCGCTCTCGGGTTGAAATGGCTGGCTTCACCCAGTTCTTGATAGAGCTGTTTCTCTCGGTCAGTTGGGTGAGACGGCACGACGACTTTCAGCTTCACATACTGATCGCCTCGCCCGCCGGCTCGTTTGTTCAAACCCTGTCCTCTCAATCTCAGTCGCTGACCACCCTGAGCGCCGGGTGGTATCTTCACTTCTGCCTTTCCTTCGAGTGTTGGAACCTCGATAGTCGCTCCGAGTACAGCTTCTGAAGGAGACACTGGAACTTCGGCGGTGATGTCATCCCCCGACACATCGAAGATCGGATGGGGCTTGATCTTCAGCTTTATGTACAGATCACCAGACTCACCTCCGCTCGTGCCTGGCTGTCCGTGCTGCTTGAGCTTTATCACGGAACCTTCGCGAGCAGCCGCTGGTATGTTCACATCGATCGTCTTCGGACTCGACGTGTAGCCCGCCCCTCTGCAAGTCGAGCAAACTACCCCCGACGAAGCGCCGGTTCCGCCACAGCCCAGGCAAGGGCGCGTGCCTTGAAGTGTGATCCTGTGCCGTCCGCCCTTGTGAGCGTCTTCGAGTGTGATCTCCATCTCGGCTTCGGAATCTTGTCCGCGGTCCGATCTGGTGCGTACGCCTCGGCGCCGATGTTCTGCCTGGGCGCCGGATCTTGCGCCACCAAAAAGCGTCTCGAAGAAATCGCTGAAACCACCACCGCTGAAGATGCTGCCAAGGTCATCGAACTGCACGTTGGCGCGACCCCAACCGGGCGGCGGCGTGAACTCAGCGCCGTCCTTCCAGTTCGCTCCCAGTTGGTCATAACGCTTCCGCTTCTCGGGATCGGACAATACTTCATTGGCTTCGTTTATGTCTTTGAACCTGTCTTCGGCGACTCTATCACCGGGGTTCACATCCGGATGATGCTTGCGAGCGAGCTTGCGATAGGCCTGTCGAATCTGCTGGTCGGTTGCGTCTCGCTTCACGCCTAGCACTTCGTAATAGTCCTTGAATTTCACCGCCATCTGAGTACTTTCACCAATCGGCCACGCCAAAGAAGTACCTTAGAAATCTGCAAGCTTAGTGAGCATAAAATATGAGCGTGACGTTGTCAAGTTTAATCAAAGGCGGTTCTTCGCTGTAGGCTCTTCGCTGTAGAGAGGAAGCGCCTTCGGGTCAAAAGGAATTTGCGATTACGTAGAACTTCCCTGGCTTGCGCTCTCTTCGAGTTACAAGCCAGGCGGTGAGTTCGTCTCTGTTCCGGGTGAAGGCCGATAACCTATCGGCGCCATAGCTGGTACTGCCTTGAATCGAACGCCGCAGTGTATTTCTTAGCTCGCCGTCGCGGGATTCAGACGCGCGAACTATCGCAATGCAATCGCTCGAATGACGAAGTCCTCGTAGTCCGCGACGTAAAGAATGCCTCTCTGAGCATCTATCGCGAGACCTCGAGGCTGATTGAACCGGGAGAAAATTCCGGAGCCGTCCCGGAGTTTCACGCCTCCTCCTCCGGCCACCGTTGTAACATTGCCTGCCGAATCGATGCGCCGAATATCGCTTGCTCCGAACTCCGAGACGTAAAGGACGCCATCAGAATCCAGCGCAAGACCGATCGGCTGGAAGAGTGCCGCTTCGCCACCTGGGCCATCCACTGAGGGCCCGGACGCACCACCGGCAAGTGTGCTTACTCGCCGGTTTGCCAGATCGATTCGTCTCACTCGGTTGTTGTTCGTGTCTGCTACGAATAAGAAGTTGCCATCAGCGGAAAGCGCCAAAGCAGTAGGCGTGTTGAACCGCGCGTTTACACTCCCTCCATCCGCAAAGCCGGGAACCCCATTGCCTGCTATTGTCTCGACGACGGATTGTCCACCGGTCTGCCTGATTCTGCGTATCGCGTGGTTGCCTGCATCGGCAATATAAATCGTCCCATCCGGCGCGATCAGAATGTCGTCCGGCAGTCGAAAGGCTGAGTCGAGCAAGCCGGCGTCCCTGTAACTCGTCAGGCCCTGCCGGGTGCTATTGAAACGCTTCTGCTGGTCCTTGTTGGTGATTTCGTTGAACGATCCCGCAAACGTATCGACTGTAATATCGGTACCGGATCTTCGAATCCGCCTAACAACGCTGTTGCCGTTCTCCGTGACATACACGGTGCCGCTGCTGTCGATCGCCACGCCGTTAGGAAAAGAGAAGGTCGGCGGCTTACCCAATGCGTTGCCGGAGTCGTTGTACCCCTCCTCGGCATCGCCGGCAAGTGTGCAGGTCTGACGAGTGGCGACATCGACGGTTCGAATCGCGTGGTTCTGTTGATCGGTGATATACAACAAGCCGTCTGGACCAAAGGCCAGACGTCTGGGACGGAGGAATGTCGCCTGATCACCGCTTACACACCCAAGATCAAACCCACCCTTCCCGGTTCCGACAAGCGTCGTTACGGTCACATCAGGAACAACCAGGAATGAAAATGTGCTGGTCGTGTTACCGCTTCCATCCATGACCTGAATCGTGTGCTGACCCACAGCTAGGTCATCGGGTATGGCTACGGTGAGCAGCCTGTGAGTAGAGTTTCGAACAGCCGCCGGTTGCCCATCGAGTAGCGCCGTAACATCTCCTTTGAAGTTTCCACCGACAAGCTGAACCGAAGGTTTGTGTTCTCCTTGACGGACCACGACGGGCGCTATCGTGAAAATAAAAGGAGCGTCAGTCGGTGTGACTGGAATAATCCAGTCTTGAGATTGGATGCCATCCTGTTCGACGCGAACCACCAGTTGTGTGGGCTGGCTTCTGAGGGCGCCAGGTATGACCGTTTCGAGCCGGCCGTTCTTACCGACAGTCGTGGGCAATGGCATGTCGTTCACGACGATGACCGCTTCCGGCTTGAAGGTCCCGTTCACGATCAAAGGAACATCGTCGGTTCCAACCACGATCGAATCCGGATCCGTGCTGGTGATCTCTGCCGGTTGCGGAACAACAAAGAAAAGCTCTGTGTTGGATATATTACCGTCTTTGTCGCGCAGCGTTATCGGGATTTCTGCCGGGTCATTAACAAGGTCGGTGGGAATGTCTATGTCAACACCGCCATTGGTCTCGGTAGTAGTTACGCCCTTGCCCCAAAAAAGAATATCCGATTTTGCGCTGAATGAATCCGTCAAGATAGTCGGTACAAACGTGAATCCCGAATCCTCCTGGGCGGCGTTGCCGTCGAGCCTGATCCTAAGGTCCGGGTCTTGAGCCTGAACGGTAAATGTTTCTGCCGCGCTGGTCGTGCCATCGGGATTCATGGCCAGCACTGTGTGAGTGCCGGGCGACGCTATCAGTGAAGCATTAACTTCAGCCAGGAGCACTTTGTGCTTGGTGCTCGTTCGGGGTGACGCAAGCGCGACCCCGTCGAACAAGATATTCGCGCCGTCGGCGAAGCCACTGCCATCAAGGCGCATCGTAAAAGTTCGCGTCCCGGACGTGATCACGCCCGGACGCAGGCGCCGAATCGTAGGCCCAGCGTCCTGCGCCTGAACCGTCAGCCGCCTGGACACGCTGGGCACGAGAACCCAGGAAGCCACTATTGCTGCCAAAAAATACGCTACTACCTTCCGCATTACTTTATTACTCCTGGTTACAACCAACCTTATTTTGGGCCTTATTTTGGGCCTTATTTGGGCCTTGATTCGGGCCGGGCGCCGTTTCTCACACGTTGAATCCCCGGCGCGAGTCTCCTCTCCCGTCTCTGTCTTACATGAATAGAAGCAGGATCGGACGAAAGCTTGCAATCTTATGCTTACCCCAGTCCCTCAGAACGCTACTGCAAACTGTGATGCTTATAGGCAAGTAAAAAGTATACCCAGTGTCTCGAACCTTTCACAAGGCAGCAACCTCGCTCGCCAACTTCGCTCGCCAACTTCGCTCGCTTGGACGCTAGGCCGATGTTAACCTCGTTCTCGCAAGCTCGTTCTCGCAAGGAGGACACAAGGTGAAGGTCAAGCGATTGGGTCGCACAGGATTGAAGGTGACGGAAGTCTGCCTCGGTACGATGACCTTCGGGTTTCAGTGCGACGAGAAGACATCTTTCGGAATCATGGATACAGCCGCTGAGAGCGGGATCAGCTTTATCGACACAGCCGATGTTTATCCGGTACCGGTGTCCCTGGAAACCGCCGGCAGGACTGAAGAGATCGTCGGGCGATGGCTGAGAGGCAGACGCGATGATTTCGTTCTTGCGACCAAGTGCCGAATGCAGATGGGACCCGGTCCGAATGACGCAGGTCTTTCACGAAAGCACGTGTTGGCGGCGATCGACGCAAGCCTGAAGAGGTTAGGCACCGATTACATTGATCTATATCAGGTCCACTCGCCGGACGCGGACACGCCGATTGACGAGACGCTTGACGCGCTCGACTCGATAGTTCAGAGCGGCAAGGCTCGCTACATCGGGTGCTCGAACTTTCAAGCGTGGCAGCTTGCGAAGGCACTCTGGACCAGTGACCGGCTGCGGCTGGCGAGGTTCGATTCCGTTCAACCAAGGTACAACCTTTTGTATCGAGAGATCGAGCACGAGTTGTTCCCACTATGTAAGGATCAGGGCATCGGCGTGATAGTTTACAATCCGCTGGCGGGCGGGTTCCTGACGGCCAAGCATCGCGCGAACGCACCACCCGCCGGCAACACGCGCTTCGCGGTTGCTGGTAAGCTTTACCTGGACCGCTACTGGAACGATGCGAGCTTCGACGCAGTTGAACGACTGCGAGCGTTCTTCGAAGCTCGCGGAAAATCGCTTACGCATGCGTCACTCGCGTGGGTGTTGCAGCAGGGAACTGTCACTTCGGCGATCGTAGGCGCGACAAGCGCGGAGCAATTGCGCGATACGCTTGGCGGCGTTGAGTTGGAACTCGACGAGGAAGAGTCAGACAAGTGCGCGCAGGTCTGGTATGAGCTGCCTCGCGCTCGCGATCCGAGGATAGCTTTGAGGTGATGCGTGATGCGGCTGCTGACATGTGCCGTCACATTGAGAAGGGACGACGGTTGATCAAGAAAGGAACAGAGATTGTTCAAAGTCGCACTTGTTGGAACACACGGCGTAAATAAAACAACCCTGGCGTATGAGCTTGCCGGGGTGCTGAAGCGCAAAGGCCGAACGGTTGAACTGCTCACCGAGATCGCCCGCGAATGCCCTTTCCCGCTGAACGAACAAGCGACCCGCGAGGCTTATATATGGATCATCGCGCGACAAGTGCAGCTTGAAATCGAGAAGTCTCCGCGAGCGGATGTTTTAGTGTGCGATCGTTCGGTGCTCGATAACTTTGCTTACTACGTCAGGCGCTACGGAAAGAAGGACGAGCAGACCGATGCTCTCGGTTCGTACTGCCGTTCGTGGATGAAGACTTACGATTTGTTGGTGCGCCTTCCAATCGCGCAGGCTCTCGCTGCAGACGGTTTTCGCTCAACAAACGAAGAGTTCCAACGCGAGATTGATCTGTTGTGCGATGAACTGTTCGAGAGCGCTTACGAAGAAAAAACGAAACCCGCCTACATTCGAGGCTTGTTGTCCGCGGGCGACATCGCCGAGCTAATCTTGCGCTCTTGATTGTTGGATTCGGTTGGGCTCCCGTGCTAGGTTTGAGCACGAATGACGATCATCGAGGCCATCAAAAAAGTTGTCGATCGCGTCGACCTCGAGTCGGGTGAAGCGGAGCTACTGCTGGAACAGATAATGAGCGGGCAGTGCGCCGATGCGCAGATTGCTTCGCTGCTTACCGCGCTCCGAATGAAAGGGGAGACTGTCGCCGAGCTGGCGGGCTTCGCAAGAGTGATGCGGCGCAAGGCCGCACGGGTTCGACCATCGATAGCCGTCAGCGCCGAAATGGGAGACACCGAACGCGAGGCGCTTATCGACACGTGCGGAACAGGAGGTGACGTCAGCGGGAGCTTCAACGTCTCAACAGCGACGGCGTTCGTTGTTGCCGGCGGCGGAGTAAGAGTCGCAAAGCACGGCAATCGATCCGTGTCTTCTCAGTGCGGGAGCGCGGACGTGGTTGAAGCTCTCGGGGTCAACATCGAGCTTGCGCCGGATCAAATCGCGCGATGCATCGACGAAGTTGGAATCGGCTTTCTTCACGCGCCGCTGCTTCACGATGCGATGAAGTACGTCGCACTGGCACGCCGGCAGATGGGCATTCGAACGATCTTCAACTTGCTGGGGCCTCTCACGAATCCGGCCGGCGCGAACACTCAGGTCATCGGAGTCTATGCCGCGCACTTGACCGAATTGCTGGCGGGTGTGCTTGCCGAGCTTGGCAGCACGAGGGCGCTGGTCGTACACGGCAGCGATGGGCTCGACGAGCTGACAATAACCGCTGAGAGCAAGATTACCGAATTGAGAGACGGCGAGATCAACACCTACTTTGTCTCACCCGAAGACTGTGGTCTTTCACGAGCGACGCTTGCAGAGATTCAGGGAGGCGACGCAAAGCAAAACAGCGAGATCATTCTCGAGGTCCTACAAGGTGGGCGCGGTCCCAGACGCAATGTCGTGTTGCTGAATGCGGCCGCAGCCTTCGTTGCGAGCAGCAGAGTGTCCGACCTGCGAGAAGGAGTGGAGCTTGCCGCCGAGTCCATCGATAGCGGAGCGGCACTGAACAAACTAAACCAGTTGATCGAGTTTACGAA
>JADGNW010000143.1 GCA_017883315.1 Blastocatellia bacterium
ACTCTGCAGGCGGCGCCGCGCGCGTCGCGCGAGACCAGGAAATCCGCGGGAAACTCTTCCTCGGCTGCTGTTCGAATCGAGCGTCTCAACACTCGACGCGTCTCGCGGTGAATTCGCCTGGTTTCTTCTTCGTTCAAGCTTGACGCGAGGCGATCGGGCCGCACTCGCGCCTCGAACAGAATCTCGTCGGCGTAGATGTTGCCAACGCCGGCGATCATCTTCTGGTCCATGAGCAACGGCTTGATCTGCCGCCGCGGGCGTTCTTCAATCAGGCGCTCGAAAAAGGAGAAGCTGAAGGCGGCGCCTAATGGTTCGGGTCCCATCTCTTTGAGAGCGGGGACCTGTGAAGTGTCATCGACCAGCATGACCCGGCAGATTTTGCGCGGGCAAGTGAACGCGAGCCGCGAGCCGTTTGCGAATATGAATTCGATGCGGGTGTACTCGGGGCGCTCTTTGGGCGACCTGTAGTAACTGAGATCACCGCCCATTCCGAAGTGCAGAATCAGCGCGCGCCCATCGTCGAGAGCGACGATGAGATACTTGCCGCGCCTGAACGCCTCCACGAAACATCTTCCGCGTAAGCCGCGCGTAAACGCACGAGCGCCGGTATGCTTGATCATGTTTGGAGCGGTGACGCTTACTCGTTCAACGCACTGACCGAGAACAGTGCGCCGAAAGTAAAGCAGCCGGCTCTCTACTTCAGGAAGTTCGGGCATAACAGGGTGTGAAAATATAGGTCATATAGGTCGCATAGGTCCTATTGCTACTCCCGCCACATATTCTCGAATCGGGTGAATTCCTTGAGGAACGCCAGCTCAATCGAGCCAGTGGGACCGTTGCGTTGTTTGCCGACTATCAATTCGGCCTTTCCCTGGTTCTCGTCCGTCGGATTGTAGAGCTCTTCGCGATAGATGAAACACACCACGTCGCTGTCCCGCTCGATTGCGCCGCTCTCTCTCAAATCGCTCAACTGCGGCTTGTGCTCGCTGCGCTGCTCAGGCGCGCGCGAAAGCTGAGACAACGCAATCACCGGCACGTCCAGCTCCTTCGCGAGTATCTTCAGGTCGCGCGAGATCTGTGACACCTCCTGCTGACGCGATTCGATTCGACCGCGGCCTGCCATCAACTGGAGATAATCGATGATGAGAAGATCCAGCCCGTGCTCGGCCTTTAAGCGGCGGCTCTTCGCACGCATCTCCAACACCCCGACTCCAGGTGTATCGTCGATGAAGACTTTCGTTTCACACAGACGACGCAGGCCATCGGCGAGTCTCGCCCATTCTTCGCGATTAAGATAACCGGTCCTCAAGCGATGCGCGTCGACTCGAGCTTCTGAACAAAGCAGCCGAGAGACAAGCTGCGGGGCTGACATCTCGAGGCTGAATATTCCAACGACGTTTGCGTTCTTCGAAGCGTACTGGGCCATGTTGAGAGCAAGGGCGGTCTTACCCATGGACGGGCGAGCCGCGATGACGATCAACTCCTGGCGCTGGAGACCTGAAGTCATTCGGTCAAAGTCGGTGAAGCCGGTCGGCACTCCGGTGATCATCTCGGGTCGGCCGGCCATCTGCTCGATTTGCTCGAGGCGGCGATGGGCAACGTCGCCCACGTATTGGAAGCCCTGGCGCGCGCGGTCTTCTGCTATCTGAAAGATCATCTGCTCGGCCTTGTCGACGATCATGTCAGCTTCGTCTTCTTCCTCGAACGCCAGGGCGATGACTTGATTGGAAGCGGTGATGAGCTTGCGAAGCATCGACTTTGATTTGACCAGCTTCGCGTAAGGCTCGATGGTGTCAGTTCGCGGGACGCCGTCGATGAGTGACGCTATGTAGGTCGCCCCACCGATCTGTTCAAACTCGCCCGCTCGGCGTAGCTCGTCGCTGAGCGTGATCAGATCGATCGGCATTATGCGCTCGGTGAGCGCAATCATCTTGTCGAAGATTCGCCGGTGCGAGTCGAGAAAGAAATCGTCGCGCCGCAGCAGCTCGATCGCTTGATTGCAGACCTGGTTGTCGAGAAGGATCGCGCCGAGGATGGAGCGCTCGGCTTCAACATTCGACGGAAGGCCTTTTTCGAAAAAGGGATCACCCATTGCCGCTCGCGACATAAGTGACTCTCACGCGCGCAATCGCTGCGCCTCTGCTATGAATGGTATTAAAGAATCCGCGCGGCGCCGGCGTGTTGCCGAAGCGGAGGCGAATGGAAACTTCGCAAGAACAACCAGCGGAACGCTTCGCTGTCAGCGTTCCGCGCGAGATGATAGCTTCAAGCACGTCGAGTAGCAAGCGGTGGGCCCAGCACCGCATGAAGAACCTACTCCTCGGCGGCTTCCGTTTCCGCCTGCTTATCCGCAGGCGCTTCCACCGATGCCTCGGCGCTGGGTTCCGCTGCCGTGGAATCGGCTTTCGGAGACGTTTCGACGCTCAGTTCTGCTGCCGTGGAATCGGCTTTCGGAGCCACTTCTGCGGCCTTGGCTGCTTCGGCGCCTTCCTTGCGCACCAGCACCTTCACAGAAGGGCTGACGTCGCGGTGCAGCTTGATTGTCACGTCAAAGTCGCCGACTTCTTTGATGTGTTCGCGCAAACCTATCCTGCGCCGCTCAACCGTGAGACCTCGTTCTTTGAGCGCTTCGGCGATGTCGAGCGCGGTGACCGATCCGAACAGGATACCGTGCTCGCCTACTCGCCGCTCGAAGCGCAGCTCGAGTCCCTGAAATTTCTCGGCTTCCGACTGAGCGGACACGCGCTCGCTCTGCTCACGTTTCGCAAGAAGCCGGCGTTGCTCGTCGATCATTCGCTTGTTGCCGGATGTGGCCTTAATCGCCAGCTTCTGCGGCAGCAGGTAGTTTCGCCCGTAACCGGCTCGCACGCGCACGACCTGTCCACGCTGGCCCAGGTTATCTATATCTTCACAAAGCAGTACATCCATGTGTGCCATTGATAAGTCCTCGTCGCGTGATGCGTGAACCGTGATAGGTCATATAGGTCGCATAGGTCCTATTGCCAAGCATCACGTTTCACGCATCACGCGTCATTCCTAATCCAAAGTGAACGGCAGAATTGCGGCATTGCGCGCGCGCTTGATCGCGGTTGCGAGCATGCGTTGATGCGGCGCGCAAGTACCTGATATTCGCCGGGGCAGAATCTTGCCGCGCTCAGGTATGTAACTCCCAAGCAGCCGGCCATCCTTGTAGTCTATGTAGTCCACCTTGTCGGCGCAGAATCTGCACGACTTGCGCGCACGTATGAAGCGCCGCCCGCCGCCCTGTCCCCCGCCTTGCCGGCCGCCTCGATCGTCGCGGCGGTCATCGCGGCGGTCGCGGTCTCTTGGTTCGCTGCTCATATTTCTTCTTCCTCCTCGTCATCTTCTTCGACCCCGTCGCCTATCGGAAGCGCGGGCTCCCGGCGGCGGCTCCGGCGACTGCCGGCGACCGCTGCGGCGCGAGCGGCTCGGCGTACGCGGAACTTCTCGGCGCGTTTCAAATCTTCATCGATGCGGATCGTGATGTAGCGGATCACCGCATCCATGACGCGCATGCGCCGCTCGAGTTCGGCAATCTCAGCGCCGCTTCCTTCGAGCGTGAAGACGACGTAGTAGCCGTCGTTGAATTTCCCGATAGGGTAGGCGAGTCTGCGGCGGCCCATTCGATCGATCTTCGTGATCTGGGCCCCTTGGTTGGTTGCGACGTCACTCAATTGAGTGACCAGGTTATCGACGTCGCCCTCTTCGACATTGGGAGCGACAATAAACAGGACTTCATAAACTCTCATCAGAGAGCATCCTCCTTTTGGATTACTTTGCTTCGCCGCCGCAACTCAGAGAAGCGAATCTCGAATTTCAAATCTGCGATTTGACATCGAGTCCTTCGAGCCGCGACGCGCGCGCTTCGGTTAAGCCCTGGCCTCAGTGCCAGAGCAAGGAGATTCAGCAATAGAACCTCTTGAGAAAGAACAGAGAGTGAAGGGTGGCAATAGGACCTATGCGACCTATATGACCGATCACGTTTCCTTCACACGTTCGTTGAACAACGCCATCGCGCGTTCGACGCCTTCGGTCAGAACCGTCTCGATCGCATCGGCGGCGCGCTCAAGCGCGTGATCCAATGTCACACGGTCACGCCTGGGAATAGGCGAAAGCACAAAGTTCGTAAGATCATCGACTGGATGATCCGGTCGTACGCCCAGTCTCACTCGCGCGAATTCCTGCGTGCCCAGCCGTTCAATGATCGACTTCAGACCCTTCTGACCGCCCGCGCTTCCTCGCGCTCGCACGCGAATCGTTCCAAAGGGCAGCGCGACGTCATCGCAAGCCACAATCAGATTAGCCGTGTCCGCTTCGCCGTAACGCTCCAGCAGAGGGCGGGCCGCGTCGCCGCTCAAATTCATGAACGTCTGCGGCTTCGCCAGCACGACTCGCTTGCCCGCGAGCGTCACCTCGGCGATCTTCGCATTCGATTCGTTGCGAAAACGGCGACCGCCGGCGCGTTCAAATAATCTGTCAACGAGCATGAACCCGAGATTATGCCGGGTCATCTCGTACTCACTCCCCGGATTCCCGAGCCCGACTATTAACTTCATAGTCCGTAGTCCGTAGTCCGTAAGTCCGTAGTCCGTAATCAGTCGCTAGCTTTTCAGCTCTACGGACTAATGACTACGGACAACGGACTATTATTCTTCGTCGCCCTTGCCCTTCTTGATCACTTCAGGCTCGGCGGCTGCTTCGGCGCCCTCACCCTCCACAGCAACTACAGGCGCAACTTCTTCAATTCGCGGAGCGAGCACGCCGGCGACTATCTGCTGTTCATCGACGAACAGCTTCACCTTCTCGCGATCGTACAACAGGTCCGCCGCAGTTACGTGATCGCCAATGCGAAGATGTGTGACGTCGACCTGCAAGTGGTGAGGAATGTCTCCAGGGAGGCACTCGACTTCGACTTCGCGGAGTTGAACTTCGAGTATGCCGCCGTCGGACTTGACGCCGACTGGCTCTCCGACGGGTTCAATCGAGACGTTAACGCGCGTCAACGTGGTCATCGACAACCGCATCAAGTCCGCGTGCAACAAACGGCCTTTGACCGGATCGACTTGATAGTCCTTGATGATCACGTTAGCCGGCTCGCCATCGCCTTGCGGAAGCGCGAGCTTGAAGATCGTATTCTGGCCCGTCTTGGACCGAAGTATGGTGGCGATCTCTTTAGCGTTTATCGCCACTGCCGAGGCTTCCCCGCCTTCGCCATAAACGGCGGCCGGAATCATCCCTTGCACGCGCAGCCTGCGGGCCGGGCCTTTGCCCGTCCCCTCGCGAGAGCTCGCAGTAATTGTTAGGTCCTTAATCATTTCTCAAGACTCCAAAGTGAAACGTGATGCGTGATCGAACAATCACGCGTCACGTTTCTCGTTTCATTGTCAAATAAACAGCTTACTAACCGACGTCTCGTCGTGAACCGAGAGAATCGCCTCAGCCAGAAGCTTCGCGACGCTCAAACACTTGATCTTCGGCGAGCCGCAAGCACTTGGCATCGGAATCGTGTTAGTCACCACCAGTTGCTCGATTGGCGACGCTTCGATTCTTTCAACTGCCGGCCCGCTCAACACCGCATGCGTGGCCGACGCCAGCACCGACTTCGCACCGTTTTCCCTTAGCGCTTCGGCCGCCTTAACCAGCGTTCCAGCGGTATCGACCATATCGTCCACAATCAGCGCTGTCCGTCCTTCGACTTCGCCGATCACGTGAAGCACTTCCACTTCACCAAGCCGTTCGTAGTCGCGGCGCTTGTCGATGATCGCCAGCTCTGCATCCAGGCGCTTCGCGTAAGCCCGCGCGCGTTCGACGCCTCCTGCATCAGGCGCAACAACAGTCAGGCTCGGCAGCTTTAGCTCCTGGAAGTAGCCGACAAGCACGGGCGCCGCGAACAAGTGGTCGGCCGGAATATCAAAGAACCCTTGAATCTGGCCCGCGTGCAAATCGAAAAGCAGCACCCGATCCGCGCCGGCTTCAGTTATCAGGTTCGCAACAAGCTTCGATGAGATCGGAACTCGTGGCCGGTCCTTGCGATCCTTGCGCGCGTAACCGTAGTACGGTATCACCGCCGTGATTCGCTTGGCCGACGAGCGCCGAAACGCGTCGATCATTATCAGCAGCTCCATCGCGTTCGAATCGACCGGCGGGCAGGTCGGTTGAACTATGAAGCAGTCTTCGCCGCGAACGTTTTCAAGGATCTGAAAATTGAACTCGCCGTCCGAGAAGCGCCCCACTTGAGCCTTGCCGATCTCGATGCCCAGGTGATGGCAGATCTCTTCAGCGAGCGGCCGGTTCGCGTTTCCCGAAAAGACCTTGATATTCACACAGCCTCCACAGAATCAGTAGGCAGAAGGCAGTAGGCGGTAGGCAGTTCCTGCTTACTGCCTGCTGCTTTCTGCCTACTCGTCTTTGGCTGGGGAGGGAGGATTCGAACCTCCGAATGGCGGCTCCAAAGGCCGCTGCCTTACCGCTTGGCGACTCCCCAGTATTTAAGTTGATAAGTATTAGACTGGAATTCGCCGCGCTAGCGACAAAGCCAGCCGATAGCTATTGTCTTATGGCATCGGCTCGCGTGCAAACGATGCTCATTGGAAGATCGTGGCGTGATACTCTTGCCGGCCGACCGTGCGAACGCGCTCGGCCCAGTAGCCGAAGGCGCGCAGTTCCGACTCCGCGTGGCCGGCCATCTCCGAATTATCAAAGACCCCAAAGACAGTAGCGCCGCTGCCGGACATCAGAGCGTGTCTCGCGCCCAGGCTCAGAAGCCTTCGTTTGACTTCCGCAATTTCTGGGTAAGCGGCGAGCACTGGCTCCTCCAGATCGTTTCTCGCCACAAGCGGTAGCTCACGGATGCCTTTAGCGGCCGGTAAAGTAAAAGGTATGATAGAAGCCGCTTCTGAGCTTGTCAACCGCGAAAGCTTTTCGTATGCGTCGCGCGTCGACACAGCAAAGCCTGGATTAACTAGCAGCAAGTGTTCGCAATGAACTTGTTCGATGGGAGAGACCTCTTCACCTCGTCCGACGCCCAGCGCGGTTCCGCCGATCAGAAAAAAAGGCACATCCGACCCAAGTCTCGCTGCGATTCGAATCAGTTCCCTTTCGTCGATCTCAATCTGCCAGAGCCTGATCAGAGCCAGAAGCGTAGCCGCTGCATTTGAAGACCCGCCGCCCAACCCGGCGGCTACGGGAATTCGTTTTTCGATCTCGATCCGCGCGCCCTTTGAAGTGCCGGTCGCTTCACGCAGCAACACCGCCGCCTTGAACGCCAGGTTCGTTTCATCGCAAGGAACTCGCGGGTCTTCGCAAGCTATTTCGATTGCACCGGTGGTTTCACTGAGTTTCAGTTCATCGTGAAGCGAAACGGTTTGATAGATCGTTCGAAGCTCGTGGTAACCGTCCTCACGTTTGAAGAGCACGTCGAGAGTCCAGTTGATCTTGGCGTAGGATTGGACGTGTATGGAGGAAGGCATTTGGTTAGGTGTTGGGTTGCGTAAACGCTATCGGTAGACCTCTCTGCGATGTCCGATTTTTGTAACGACAACCAGCCGCTGGTGATCATTGATCGAGTAAACGACTCGATAGTTCCGTTGCCTGACTCGGTATTTCTCTTCTTCGGCAGCTAACTTCTCGCACCCGGTCGGACGCGGATTGCCGGCCAAGCTATGAATGCGGCTCACAATTCGTCGACGATCTTTCTTGCTGCCGACAAGATCGAGTTCCTTGGAAGCAGAAGGCTTGATTTGAATCTTATAGCTTTCCACGCCGCCTCAGCGACCGCACCACATTGTCAAAGTCGAGGTTGGGTTCCTGTGCGCGACTCTGAAAAGCCTTCAGATCCTCGGCGTCCTCGGCCAGAGCCAGCCGAACCGCCTCATTGACTACGCGGGAAATCGAGCGATCCGTCGCTTCCGCCTTACGGCTGAGAGCCCGATGAAGATCACGGTCAAGATACACAGTGGCTCTTTTTGATTGGCTCATAGGGAGAGAATATCTGCACAGACGAATCTCCGTCAAAGTCTCCTTCGATCAATAAGGGATAGTGGATGCTGATTTCGAAAAGAGTCTGGTAAAACCCTTAGCTTAGAGTTTCTCTCTTATTAAGTTTCGTAACGCTTCTATCTGCTCTTCCATTTCTCTTATCTGACCTGGATATAGATTTAGTACCCAAGGCTCCATGCCAGCAACCCTGTTTCCATGTCTATCGAAGGTGTTCGGGTGTGTCTCTGGCGTCTCATTGTAATAATCTTCCTCAGTGTTCCGAAGCTTACGCGTTAGGTCATCACGCTCTTGCTGTAACGTGTCTATTTCGAACTTCAGTCTATCAACGGATCAACTCTTTGCTTCATTGAGGTCAACCATTTTCATTCCTCCTTTATCGTCTGAGTGCAAAGCAATGGTGTCTGATTATCCGTAGGTCTAACTCAAACAAGTTAATGAATGCAACCTGGCAAATCTAATCCGAAACGGTCCAACTACTGCTTGATGAAAATCTCAGTGAAGTACACCGTTCCATCCGGGCCGATCCATGCACCGATCGCGGTCAGGTTGTAGTCCGGGTCGAGGATGTTGCGGCGATGGCCGGGGCTCTCCATCCAGCCGCGAAGACTCGCCGCGACCGGATTGATGTAGCCATTCGAATAAGCCAGGTTCTCACCCACTATTCGCCATCTGATGTCCGCTTCATCGACCCGCTCTCGAACGGTGCGCCCTTCGGGATCGTTGTGCGAGAAGAAATGCTGCTCGGACATGCGCCGGCTGTACCCGCGCGCCACCGAGAGAAGGTCTTCATAGAAGTTGAGCGGCCGGAGTCGTCGAGCGTGCCGTACCTTGTTCACTTCATCGAGGCATTGCTGCTCGAGCGATTCGATCTCGCGAATCCGGCGGCTCGAAATCCGCGGCGTCCTTTCGTCATCAGGAGCATCCGCCGACCCAAGAGATGGAGACCGCGGCGTCGTAGCTCGCGAACTGCTGGAGTTGCCTCGCGACACTCGTCCGTCACCCGCGACCCCCGCGCCTTGCTGCGAGCACACACGCTGGGCGGTGAACGGCGCAAGCACTAGCAGCGCCGCAGCGAGGATTAAGGATGAGCCAGGCTTTCTTTGCATAGTCGTGCGCGCGGTTCCGAGTTCAGGGTTCCTGGTTCAGGGTTCTGGGTTCGTTCGCAAGGTGAGTTGCCGCCTCGAACCCTGAACTCGGAACACTGAACCCGGAACCCTGAACTTATTTCTTCCCCAACTTCTCTTTGATCTTCTTGATCTCGTCCGGCTCGGTCGCAAGCCTCAGCGCATCTTCCCACTTGGCCCGAGCCTTATCCATCTGTCCCTGTTTCTTGTACAGGTCACCCAGGTGATCGTGAATCGTCGCCGAGCGCTGCTGATAGATGACCGCTTGCTCCAGATACTTTTGCGCCTCCGCGAGCTTGCCTTGCCTGTACAGCAACCATCCGAGCGAGTCGAGGAACGAACCGTTCGTAGGCTCGATGTTCACTGCCCGGCGAATCAGCGCTTCAGCATCCGCGAGCCGCTCGTTGCGATCAGCAAGAAAGTAGCCGAGGTTGTTCAGGACAGTTGCGTTGTCCGGATCTATCTCGAGCGCCTTTCTCAACGTCGCTTCCGCGTCTTTGTATTTTTTCTCACGATCCTGGACGCTAGCCAAAGTCACGAGCGGGCCGATGTCGTTGGGATCGAGCGAGGTCGCTTTGCGAGCGCTCTCTTCGGCCTCCTTCACCTGATTGGCGTCAAGCTGAACGCTCGACCAGAACAAGTAGACGTCGGAATCCTCCGGTCCGTTCTTCAGCAACGACTTCAGCGTCGAGTCCGCAGTTGCCATATCGCCCAGCTTGCCCGCAGCCTGCGCGCGATACAGCTTGAACGAGCGCTCATCAGGAAACCGCGCGGCTGCATCGGTGGCCGCCGCGAGCGCTTCTTTGTTCTTGCCTTCGTTGATCAAGGTGTCCACGATTAGCTGGTCCGCCCGCGGCCGGTCCTTGCCCACAACCTTCTTCATGCGCTCGAAGGTCTCCATCGACTTGTCGCGTTTTCCTGCCATTCGGTATGCGAACCCGATTCGCTGGAGCACAACTTCGGCAGCCTGCTTTGAGCCTTCGCGGTCGCCCGCCGTGCCGTCCGGATTGATAATCGAAGTGAGCGCGTCTTCATAGGTCGCAACTGCTTTGTCAAACTGGAGCATCTCTTCATAGGTCTCGCCCAGCGAATACAAGACCTCGAGGCTGTCCGATACATCCTGTCCCTTAAGCGCGCCCTCGAGTAGTTGCACGGCCTCTTCGCGCTTGCCTGTTCGCCTGAGCACCGTGGCTTTGTACTTGACGACGTTCAAATAAACCGAAGTGTCTTTGCGGACGGCCTTCATTACCGGGTCGAGCAGTTTGTTCGCGTCATCGTACCGCCCCGCATATACAAGCGCCTCAGCGTAGTCGAATAGCAGCGGCGATGTAACCCAGGTTCCACTCTCATCGTCCTTATCGCCCGTGTCTTCAGCCGGCCTGGTCTTGGTTTCTTTTCCAGGCGTGTCTTTGACTCCGATCGCCTTCTTGTAGATATCCAGCGCTTCCTGAGTGCGGCCGACGCGCAAAAGCGATTTCGCTAGCAGCCCTGCGTACTGCGCCGATTTAGGATCTATGTCGTAAGCCTTGCGCGCGGCGGTTGCGGCTTCGCGGAATTTGTTCTTCTGATAGTAGAGCGACGCCAGTTGAAAGTGCGCGTGATCCGCAGTCGCATTTCCTTCAGAGACGCTCTTGAGCGCTTCGAGCGCCTTGTCCTGTTCGTCAAGCGTCCAGTACAGGCTGCCGACCACCGCAAGCACCGGCTGCTCCCCGTCGCCGATTTCGATCTTCGCGTTCTTGTCGATGCGAGCGATTTCTTCCAGTTGCTTGAGCGCGGCTCGCGCCTTCTCTTTTACAATATTCGTGCCGACAAAGGTCTGGGCCAAATAAATCCGCGCCAGAAGTTTGCGCACATCGACGTTGTCGGGCGCAAGCTTGACCGCCTCTTGAGCCTGGACTTCGGCGTCGATGACGTTGCGGTTCTTGAGGTAAAGCGATCCCAGCGCCGTTCTCAACTCGACGGATTGCGGGTCCAGCGCGAGTGCTTCCTTGTAGGCAGCAACCGCGCCGGGATAGTTGCCCGCCTGATCCATCCGCTGCGCCTCCAGATACTTCTTGAGCGCCTCGGCGCGTTTGTCGCCGCTTTGGGAAGGCTTATTCTCCTGAGCCTTGAAACTGGCTCCTGCAGCCGGTTTCGCGCTCGCGACAACTGCGACGGCGAGCACCATCGCCAGGGCAAGAATCACACTCGACTTGATCATGTAGTTTCTCAAAATTACTTCCTTTCTATGCACCGTCGTGAGGTCTTTCTTCAATCCTTAATCTCTCACAGGCCCAAGCTACTCTGAGGGGCGGCGGCGTTCGTCGCCGAGAAGTAATCAACCACTCGCTGCCACGCCAACCGCCTCGGATAGTTGTAGAGCGAGACCGCCAGCGCAACAACCCCCAGCCTTATGACATCACTCCGATCGCCGCCAAAAAACGCAACGAGCAGCGCGAGCACTCCTATGATTTCGGCAATCGCGGCGGCCAGGATTGTCGCCTTTAACAAATGCTTTATCAGCCCCTCGACTCCTAGCGTGCCGGCGACGACCTCGAGCTTCATCCCTTGCATCTGCGCTCGGCGAATAACGATTGAGCCGATGGCAAGTATCGCTGCCGTTACATAGAACGCGTAGGGCAACTCCGCTCGCATACTCGTTCCGCGCATGCTCAAGATCAAGAGTCCGACGCCGGCGTAGATCACGATGCTCATTGTGAAGGCCAGTACCAGCGTCAGCGCAGTCCTGTGAGCGGCGGCGACTCGGCTGCGAGTCTGTTCGGCGTTGCCCGTCACTCACTCGCTCCCTCGGTTGCTCCATGGATCAACCGGCCGTTCTCAAACACGATGTCATCGTCGGTGCCAGCCTTGCCGTCGGGTCCCAGGCTGACCAGTCTATAGCCGCCAGCCGTTCCCTTGTAGTCGAATTCATGCGACCAGGCATCCAATCTAATAACAGAGCCGAGATATTTAGGAGAAAGGTTGTCGATCAGAGCCGAGCATTTGTCGGCCTGAACGTACGAACTGTTGTCACGCCGATAAGCTTCAAGCGCGGTTGCCAGCGTGCGAAGGTCCGCGCTCGTTCGCAGCGTCTTCTCCTTTTGGATCGCGGTCTGAATAAGCTCGATCGACTCCCATTTGCGATCGCCGGTGCGCACCTCGACCGCCTGCCACTTGCCGTCCTTATCGGAAGTGAATCTGAACGCGGCGTCGAACTGGGCTTCGACAATGGCATCGCTCCCG
>JADGNW010000144.1 GCA_017883315.1 Blastocatellia bacterium
ACACTCGAAGAGCTTGCTCGAAGGCCCGGACTGCGGCGAGCGTCCCCGGTGAAGGCGGCTTCTTTGGTGGCGCCGGAAGCGGCCTGGGAGCAAATGCGCGTCGTCTGGCAAGCATCGCTCTCCTTGCCTTAGCTTTTGCACCGGGGGCAGCCGGCTTCCTCGTCGGGGCTTTCACGACCTTTTTTTTGGAACGCGGCGCGGCAACGATTCGCTCACTCTTCGCAGCAGGCGGTCCAACGTCTCTCTTCTTCGGGGTGAGCTCCTTGGCTAAGCGACTCGCGGGCTTCTCAAGCGCAATCGTTTGCTTGCTCTTCTTGGCCTGCGGACGCTTTTTCGCGATTGCAGCGTTTTTAGTCTTCGGTGCCGCTGTGATTGTTCCGGGTCGCGCGGGCTTTCGTGAAGTAGCTTTCTTGCCCTTGAGCGCGTGGATTTTCTTTGACGCGGATGAGCGGCTCTTGCTCGCTTTAGTGATCAGGCTACTCATCAGTCTCCTTGAGTTGAGAATGAACTAGCACCACGTTTAAATCCTGCGCATACGCCAATTTATGGGTCTTTTATATCAATAATTTATCGGCAAGTCAAGAAAATACCTGCCCGGAAAAATGCCAGTCGGTAGTCAATCAGAGGTAAGGCTGTACGCTCATCCTCTAACTAGTAAGCCTAAGTGGAGAAATGCGGGGACTTAGTACCCAGCGGCTATTAAGCCATCGCGAGTTTCTAGCCCATGGGCCGGGAAGCTCTGCTATTTCTTCACTTAAGGGGACGATGCACCGCTATGCTTGCAAGCAGCAAGCGGCTAACCGTAAAATCTATAAGCGTTTAACGGTTTCGGAGCTGGAACTCCTGCGTGAGACTCAAAGAATGAACAATAATGAAGAGTTAAGGAGACAACGACGCGGATTCCCGCTGCGCGGGAAAACCGTCATGGTCACCAGGGCACGGGCCCAGTCTGCCGAAATCACCACACAACTCGAAACTCTGGGAGCGAACGTGATTCATTGCCCGACGATCGAGGTCGCATCGCCTGCTAGCTGGGCCCCGCTCGACGCTTCGATCCAGAAACTCGCGGAATACGATTGGCTCGTGTTCACGAGTGCAAACGGAGTTGAGTTCTTCTCTCAGCGATTACGCGACAAGGAAAGTGGCGGCATCGCAACACTCACAAAACCCATCATCTGCGCGATAGGGCCCGCGACTGCGCGAGCACTGGAAGCGGCGGGCGCTGTTACGACCGTCGTTCCTTCAGACTCGAGAGCCGAAGGCGCGCTCGCCGCAATCATCGATTACGCCGGAGGCCCTCAGCAAATCCGCGGACTCAGCTTTCTGATCCCGCGCGCGAGAGTGGCAAGAGATATTTTGCCCGACGGTCTTCGCAAGCTTGGTGCGCGAGTGGATGCAGTCGAGACATATCAAACTATCAAGGCCAGCGTCGAACCGGAGAGTGTCCTGCGGTTGTTCAAAGAAAATACAATTGACGCGATTACCTTTACCAGCTCATCCACTGTCTCAAACTTTTCCGCTATCGTCGGGCTGGAAGATCTTTCGGGTCTTCTAGCAAACACTATCGCAGTGTGCATCGGGCCGGTTACGGCCGAGACCGCCGAGAGTCATCGCATTGAAAAGATCGTTCACCCGCGCGTGTATAATACCGATGCGCTTGTGGACTCGATAGTGAAGGCGATCGGTCGGAGTTGAGAGATGCTCGCGCGCCATTCAGATCTGGTTTGTTCCGCAATCCTGTCCTGGAAACGCGTTCAAGAAACAGAGCGTTCGGTTCAGTCATGGGTAAGAGGCGAAAAGAAATCGAGCGGCGAACGATGATGTTTGCATCGTTCGTTCTGGTAACGCTCGCGAGCCTGACGCTCGCGCGGGCCGTTGGAAACGCATCATCACAAGAGGTGCAAAGACCCAAAGGGGAGGAACCGATTCGGCTTAATGCCAGTCTCGTGCAAGTTCCGGCCATAGTGACGGACCACAGCGGTAAGTTTGTTACGGATCTCTCTCGCGGCGATTTCAATCTATCCGAAGACGGCAAACGCCAGGAGATTTCGATCTTTGCCGCAGTGAAGCAGCCATTCAGCGCCGTGCTTCTTCTCGACACATCGAACAGCGCAGAGGACAGGCTAAAGGTAATTCAGAACGCGGCAGTTAGTTTTACGCGCCAACTCAGGCCCGGCGACCGAGTGATGGTGATCTCTTTCGATAACGAAGTGCGGCAGCTTACCGATTTCACCGACGATCGTGCTGAACTCGAACGTGCCATTCAGGGCACTGAATCCGGTTTCGGCAAGCTGCTGTATGAGGCCGTGGCGCGAGCCTTGGAGAGTCTTAAGAACGTCGAAGGTCGTCGCGCCGTTATTCTCTTCAGCGACGGTGTCGATATGCGAAGCATTGAGGCGACGGCTGAAGGCACCACTAGACTGGCTGAAGAAATTGGCGCTGTGATCTATGTTGCGCGCTTTGACACAAGATGGTGGATGGAAGCAGAAGCTCGCCGCCAGGAGATCGAGCACCCAAAAAGCAAAACGCCGTTCGAAGTGGATGGGCGTATTCCGCTTCCGCCTGACTACGGCGGTCCAGACCCTACTCCCACCGGCTTTCCGAAACCCAACGCTCCCCGAATAGAGATCGGCGAACGGCCTCGCCCGCCCGTTGTCTATGACCCCGATAGACCGGGGTCGCGCACTCAACGAATGCCTGACGCTGAGCCGGCCGACCAAATAACGGCGACGCTGAACAAGCTATACGGCGAGGCTGATTCTTATTTGCTAACCATCACCGTGCGAACCGGAGGCCGAGTTTATCTAGCAGACTCCTTCGACGATACACGTGCGGCCTTCGCAGCCATCGCTGACGAACTACGCAACCAATACCTGATCGGCTACTACTCGACCAGCAATCGCAGCGACGGAAAATACCATAAGATCAAGCTTGAGCTCGCTCGCAAAGGTCTACAGGTACGCGCCAGGCCCGGTTACCGAGTGACACCCGAAGCACCCCGATAAAGCTCGGTCGGAAATGGTTGACGTTTATCAAACAGCTATTGCACTAATTCGTGTAAGAACATTGCGAGACCGGGCTCATCTACACAAGCGTCTTCGCTAGCTCGCCGGCCGATCCTCCCTTACTTCGAACACTTCGAACACTTGAGCTCAAAACTCCTTCCTGCGCCGACTGAGGCACGTCGGTTGCCCGAGCCTTTCTTCCAGTGGCTTACACGCGAGCTTGAAAGGAGCCAACCATGAAGCGCTCTCTCCCCAACGTCCTCACATACCTGCTGCTGGTTGTTGTCTTCAGTCTTCTATCAACCAACGCCTTCAGCCAGACCATTGACTCAGACAACAATCAAGACAACGAACCAGACGATGCGGCGCCCGTTGCGCGAGTGGCTCGATTGAGCTTCGTCCAGGGCGACGTTTCGTTCCTTCGCGCCGGGGTGACCGATTGGGCTCCGGTCGTTGAGAATCTGCCGCTCCTCGCTGGTGATCAACTGTACGTAGGACCAGGAGGGCGAGCCGAAGTTCAGCTCGCTCGCGGTAACTATCTCAGGCTCTCCGAGAACACCGCGCTGACGATCGCCGAATTCTCGGATTCAGTAGCTCAATTCGAAATCACTGAAGGAACAGTCATCATCCGCACTGAACGTCTCTTGTCAGCTTTCCCCCGCTTCGAAGTAGACACTCCCAACACGGCGGTTGTGCTTAAGCAGGACGGGCTCTATCGAATCGACATTCGAGGCGAGAATTCCTCGGAGTTAATCGTTCGTGCCGGCGAAGCGGAGGCGTCGACCGATGAAGGAACGTTTAGGGTGCGCGAAGGACACCGGCTTGCAGTCGATACCTCGACTGACGGAAGAGTGGAACTCGCAACGGACACAACTCGCGATGACTGGGACCAGTGGAGCTACGACCGAGACACGACAATCGATCGCACCAATGTAGCTCTCGCCCCCGACTATGTGACCAACTATGAAACAGACAATAACGACTTTTACGGAGTGAGCGACCTTTCGAGTTACGGCACGTGGACAAGTTACTCTTCATACGGCCAATGCTGGATACCGCGCGTGGGTTCGGATTGGGCTCCGTATCGAATGGGGCAGTGGTTGTGGATACCGTCTGCCGGTTGGACGTGGCTATCGAGCGAGCCGTGGGGTTGGGCTCCTTATCACTACGGGCGTTGGGCTTTCTTGCCGGGATTAGGCTGGGCGTGGGTGCCTGGATTCGGATCACCCTATGTTGGTTACAGGGATTACCGTTGGCGCCCTGCGCTTGTATTCTTCTTCAACAGCTCTACCGCTCGCGGTAATTATGTTGGCTGGTACCCGCTTACGCCCGGTGAACGCTGGCACAGACCGGATCGGGATTGGCGGGGCGGAGATCGCGGACCACGCCGGCCCGGAGACGGTGGCGTCGCAATTCAGCCTCCTAAACATCACGGTGTGACGATCCTTCCTTACGAGGGATTCGTAAGAGGGGATCGCTCTGCTCGACCAGGGGCGCCCGGTCGCGATGTATCGGACGCGATCAACAAAGGTGCTCGGGCTGGTTTGCCGGAGATCAGCCCACGTCCGGTGGCGACTGCGCCAACGCTGGGTGACAGAGCCTCGCGTCGCGTAGCAGTGCCTTCAGGCGAGATCATCAAACGACCCGTCGTCACTCGTAATCCGAATGTTGGCTCGTCAACGAAGCTCGATGTGCCGCGCGAACGGCGAATGATTTTACCGCGGACCCCCGGAGCGGTGACCGAAGGACCGGCGTTAATAGATCGCGGTTCAGATCGTCGCGCTAATAGAGGCTCACAGCCGAAACCGTCCACGGACTCGCAATCCGGTAACGACTCTACCGTTGAGCGAAAGCCAAAACTTCGCCCGTCGCTTCCACCTCAATCAGAGAATGTGAATGTCGGCGAAGCCGGTCGCGAGCGTAAGCAATCTCGCGATGAAAGCTCGAGCGCCGGTACGCCGCCGCAGAGACGCTCGGGCAGCACGGACGCCACTGACGGCGAGAAGCGCCAACCGCGACACGAGCAGGTGCAGACTCCTGCGACGCGAGATGGCAGCGCATCCGGAAACAATAACGATGCTCGCGCTCGGGAAAGAAAGCCTCCAACGAGTGAGGCAAAACCAACTCAAGATGCGCAGCCGCGGACTCGCGCGGATCAGCCCGTTAGATCGCACGACAACGGTGGCTCAACTCAACAGGCACAGCCGAGACAGGATCGGCCGAAGTCTGAGAACCAAAGTCAGCCGCGCCCGGAGCAAAATAAGCAAGAACAGCATCAGCAAAAAGAACAGCCCCAGCAGCAGCAGCCGGAGCAACGCAAGAAACCCTGAGGATCGTTATGCGTGAAACGTGATTCGTGAGCCGTTATAGCTCATTTCACGCTTCACGCGTCACGCGTCCACTCTCTTGGTGGCACGGACTGGGCGGACGAAAAGGCGAAACCAGTAAGGACACCCCATCTGCTTCATCCTCCTTCGCTCATTCCTCCGCCTGGTCGGTGCCATCAGAAACAAAACAGCAAGACAGCTTTCACCGTACTGCATTCGATACCGGGCGCTCACTCGTTATTCAATCATCACCGTTTTGAAGGAGGCGACCTTGAGCCCTCACAGAACAATCCTGCTTTCATCGTCCATCGTCCTGGCGGTGGCCGCGCTCTTTACGGTAACCGCGCAGTCACCGAACACCTCACCTCATCGAGGAAAAAACGGGAGCTCGGCACAAAAGAAGCCAGGCGAGACGAGCCCGGATACCGAAGGCGTTCAACAGCAGAAGCCCCGAGCACTGCAAGAACGGAGCAGCAGCAGCCCCGGGCAAGAACTCTCCGAGCCGCGAGAACCTAGCGACAATGTGAGACTGGCGGTGGATCTTGTCGTCCTCGACGCTCAGGTCATGCAGCAGAAGACCGGACGCATTGTCGGCACCTTGAAAAAGGAAGACTTCACACTCGCGGAAGACGGCGTCAGACAGCAGATCACTCACTTCAGCCAGGACACGCTTCCGCTCTCGGTTATTCTTCTCATCGACCGCGGCGGTTGCCTCGATCCGTTCAGCGATAAGGTTCGCCATGCAACGCTTGAGGCAATCCAGCGGCTGCGTCCTCAAGACGAAGTAGCTCTGATGGCTTTTGCGGACACAACCGATTTGGTCGCGGGATTCGGACGCGGCAAAGACAGGATTCTCGCTGCTCTCGATCGAGTTCCCCCTCACGATGAGAACGCCGAGCACTGCTTCAGCCGCGCGTTCTACGACGCTGCCGATTACATGCGCGCATCAGGAAATCCGGATGGGCGCCGAGTGATAATTATGGTAACGGGTATCACTACCTTCCTGGACTGCCCGACGCCGTCTACGCAGGAAGCGCGCATGGCCGTGCTTGAATCGGGGAGCGTAGTGTGCGGAATCATACCGAAGACAGCGGGTCAGCGAATTGAGAACGGTGTGATGATAGCAGCAGCGGGCATCGGCGGTCTGTTCAAGGTTAAGACTTCGAGCCTCAAGCAACTCGCGGACGAAACCGGCGGCGAAGTGCTGAGCGACAAGCCGGAGAATTTGGACCGAACATTCAACGAACTGATCGATCATCTTCGCACGCGCTACACGCTTGGCTTTGTGTCTACGAACAGGAAGCGCGACGGGAGCTTCCGCAAACTGAAGATCGAGGTCGCGCAACCAACCCAGAAAAGCGATGACCGCCTCGTGGTCAAAACGAAGCGCGGTTATATCGCCGCAAAAGAGCCTCAACGCGACAAGTGAACGCCTGTACGGGCGGCCCGTACAGTTGACACGCTTTCTGCCCATGCTTACAGTCGCTCGATGTGAGCGAACCACTCGACGTTGCCAGATACATTTTCATGAACGATGAAGGTGAGCTGCGCTCCGGCTGGCGCATACTCGCTTTTTTTCTTTTCTTCGCCGTTGCCGCTTCTCTTTTGATGGGTCTGACCGCAGCCGTCGAGACATTGTTCCCATCAATCTCTTACTTGACCGTGGAACCTTCCGGGCCTGAGTACTTGAGCCGTCACGAATTGATCTATCTCAATGTAGGCAACCTAAGAAACCTCGCGGCGGCTGTGATCGCGTCGGCGATTTCCGCGCGACTGCTCGAGCGCCGGAGCTTTGCATCGATCGGTTTCAAGCTGCATCGCAACTGGCTGCGGGACTTCGGCCTGGGTTCCGCAATGGGAGCAGCGGCGCTCGCGATCGCCGTGGGCATCGCAGCGGTTGCTAACACCATTACGTTTAGCGTTCAGACCAGAGGCATCGCAAGTCTCTCGCGAGGTTTCATTATCGGGTTTCTTTTCTTTCTGATCGCTGGCGCGACGGAGGAGTTGATCTTTCGCGGCTTTCCGTTTCAGGCGTTAGTGCATAACCTCGGCGGCGTCGCAGCCGTCGCCATCACGTCTGTAGTCTTCGGGCTTGCGCATCTTGCCAATCCAAGCGCATCAGCTTTCTCGACTATTAACACTATCCTTGCCGGAGTGTGGCTGGGGTTGGCTTACTTGATGACACGAAGCTTGTGGCTTGCGACCGCTCTTCACTACTCGTGGAACTTCGCGATGGTCTTCATCTTTGGCTTGCCGGTCAGCGGGTTCACGACGCTTGATCAACTCGCATGGCTGCGCGGCAGCACCGGTGCGCCGGCCTGGATATCTGGCGGGAACTACGGCCCCGAGGGAGGAGTGGTAGCAACTGTAGCTTTGATTCTATCGACGCTCGCGATTTGGAAGAGCGGGCTGTTTACACCTTCTGACCAGATGCTTGCCGCGATCCAACACGGCAAACGCGAGCCGGCTTTTATCAGCGTTGTTCCGGAAAAACTACCGGCAGAATCAGGAGAACCGAACGCGGCGCCCGAGCAGGAATAGTCTCACATCGGACAAGACCCCGGCAGACTGGTTGCGAGAACAGCAGTCCGCCGGGGCCTCAAATTTAGATCTCAGTGAAGCTGTGGTTAAACGTTCTTCTCGGCGATGTCACCGATGACGGGAATCTTCCACATCTGCCCCTGATTCGCCTTAACCATCGCCATGATGTGAATAGCCAGGAGGACAAGTCCAACGACTAATCGAAGCAGCAGAAAAATCAAACCGCCTCCCGCTCGCATCATGTCTCCGCCGGGCATCATGGTAGTGCTGATTCCCATCGCGACACCAAGAATCGCATAGATTATCCAGAGGATGATCCATACTCCACCTAGCAGCAGTCCCTGTAACGCGTGGAACCTCAAAAGCCTGTTCTCCTTCGGCTCGGTCGCAAGGAACAGAATGCCCGCGATAATATTGACCAAACAACAGCAGGTCGGGATGTAACACAACAGCCCAGCCGTGTTGTATTCCAGGCTCAACACCTTTGTCTTGTTTGTCGGCGGCGGTGGCGGCGGATAACCTCCGCCCTGACCACCCGGATAACCATACGGCGGCTGACTGCTCATTCGTTCATCCCCCTTTTGATGGTAATTTCTAAGATCGGCAGAGTAGCTCGACGCGCAATATTACTAAAGACAACCGTGAGTCACAAGCACAACTTGAGCGAACCCCCGTTCATCACTTGTCGATCTTCTCCGGATCGCGCACCTCGACATTTACTTTCGCGACCTCGATCAGTGTCCCGCCGGCTTGTTCGATGTAGTACACGTTCCCCTGCCTTTGAGAACGGCCTTCTCCTCGAATGACCCCAATGTAATACTTCGTGCCCTTATCGAAAGCCAGCTTTCCTGCCATCGGGCTCTTCTGCTCCTTCTTTTCAAAGTAGCGATCGAACATCGTGCCTCCGTACTGGAGGTACATGTACAGATTCACCGCAACCAGGCCCCCAACCACGATGATCACTGCTCCGACGAGCAGGTTCCTAATGCGACGCCACGAAAACAAGCGCTCATCGTATGAGCTACCTTCGTATGAGCTACCTTCGTGCGAGCCACGATCGTTTGTATTAAACATTTCGGCCTTTCGCTAGAGCTTGAAATGACTTAGCAGCAACGTGGCAATACCCAGATAGAAAAAGAAGGTGATGACGTCCGTGAAGGTGACGACGAACATTGACGAGGCTAGCGCGGGATCGACCCTGAAGCGTTTCAGCAGCACCGGTACGAGCGTGCCAAGCGCTCCCGCGACGACCAGGCTGAGCACCATTGTCACGCCGAGAATGCCGCCCAGCTTAAAGCCGAACCACATCGAGCCGAGTTTCGTGCCGAACCAAACTGCAACGATCAAACATACGCTGGCGCCAATTATCAAACCGTTCATCAGCCCTACCAACGCTTCCTTAATAACGACCCTTCGAGTAGTCTCCTGGCCAACTTCTCCAAGACCTATGCCACGAACTACAACGGTCATCGTTTGAGTCGCGGCATTGCTCCCCATCGTTGCAACGACCGGAATCAGAACGGCAATCCATATCGAGCTCTCGATAGTCGCGACGTAATACTGGACTATCGCCACCGCGATTAGCGCTGCTCCCAGCGAAAGCATGAGCCATGGCAGTCTTCGGCGAACCGAGTTCCACGAGGACCCCAGCGCGCGGTCGTCTGCCTCTACGCCCGCAAGCGCGTAGATGTCTTCGGTCGCTTCTTCGCGCATCACGTCGAGCACGTCATCGACTGTGACTATGCCCGCGAGCTTGTTCTCTTCATCTACCACGGGCACGGCTAGCAGGTTGTAGGTCGCAACTATGCGCGCGACTTCTTCCTGATCGGTGTCTGTCGTTACCTTGATCACATCGCCGATCATTATCTTGCGCAGCGGCGTCGACGATGAATTCAACAACAACTGCCGCAAGCTGACTACGCCAAGCATGTGATTGCGCGAGTCCACGACGTACAGATAAAACGCCATCTCGAACTCTTCCGAGCGTCGCTGCAGTTCATTGATTGCCTCCGCTACAGTCACGTCCTCGTCGAGCGCGAAATAGTCGGGCGTCATTATTCGCCCGGCCGTTTCATCGGCGAATCCGAGCAGCTCGTTGACGACCGTGGAGTGCTCGAGTTTCATGGCGTCGAGCAACTCATCGCGCAGATCTTCGGGGAGCTCCGAAACCAACAGCGTCGCATCGTCTGAAGGCAATTCCTGGAGCAGCCGCGAAACATCGTCGCGATTGAGGGTCGTCAACAGCGACACCGAACGGCTGGTTTCCATCTCGGACAGCGCTTCGGCAGCCTTGTCGAGGTCGTGATGTACCAGCGCCTGAAAAACTATTTCGCTGTCGTGATTCGGGAGTTGGCCGAGAATCTGAGCTATGTCAACGGGACGAAGCTTGGTCAGCAGGTTTGCGGCGTTCGACATAGCACCACGGCGAGCCAGACGGCTGACAGAGTCCAGCATTAGATTTAGCCGCTGCGCCTGCATCTGAATCGTCTCCGCTGCGTGACATAAAGTTTGAAGGGTAACTGTCCATTACAACTGCTGATCGCCCAAACCGTTATAGCACAGCCTCGAGTCGCGGCAAAAGAAAAAAGGCGCTTAGCCAACCTAAATGGCGCGCCGAAATGGCGCACCGGCGGCCGTCATTAGTAGAATCATCCGGCCTGATCAATTGCGAAGGAATCACGTATCGCTTATCACTGATCTGACATGGCTTATCTTGGCTCAGAGTTCTTCGCGAGAGACACGCTCACGGTTGCCCGTGACTTGATCGGCACTGCCTTGGTCGTTGGCTCTTGCGAAGGCCGCATCGTCGAGACCGAAGCCTACACGACAGACGCGGCCTCGCATTCTGTGATGCGGCCTAACCAGTCAGCGGTCATGCAGCAAACGTTCGGGCATGTCTACGTGTACTTCATCTACGGGATGTATTATTGCTTGAACTTCACGACCGATCGGTCCGGTCCGGGAGCGGTGCTCATACGTGCAGCCGAGCCAACGCGAGGACTCGAAGCGATGAAGGCGAGGCGCGGTACCGATGACATCAGGAAACTCGCTAGCGGACCCGGCCGCTTATGCGACGCGTTCGGAATTGATCTGAGTTTCAACGTGGAGAAGATAGGACAGCGCATTAAGGTCAAAGCGCGGGAAAGTACTCCGGAGATCGCCATCAGCAAGCGAATTGG
>JADGNW010000145.1 GCA_017883315.1 Blastocatellia bacterium
TCATTATGCGAAGCCGTCTAACTGCGTACCTTGTTGCGATGTTCGTAAGCATTCTTTTTCCCAAATAATTTGTGTGCCGAAAGGAACGCTCACTTTAACTGACCGGGCATAACGCAGCAATGATTGCCGGGAAGGGCGGACTGCGAACCCAATCTCTTCCAGCCCTCGGCCACGCATTTGATTCAGACGCTTTGCGTTTGATTTCTCGATGGGGACAACGGCGTTCACCCTCCCTGTTCCGCTTGTTTAGAAACTCTCTGGCGATATACACTTGACCGGTTACTTGATTGGTTACAGGCGCACATCATGCCAGAGGAAGTTAAACAGAAAATCCAGGAAGAGCTACGGCAGCTCGAGGCGGAGCTGAGGACCGAGATTCCTCACGACCTGAAGATAGCCGTGGCTATGGGTGATTTGTCCGAGAACGCCGAATATACAGCCGCGCGCAACCGTCAGGATTATGTGCGCGCCCGGATCGGCAACCTGCGGAAACGCCTAGCTGATCTGTCCATGATCGACCTTTCGCGGCTGCCACACGACCGTGTTGGGTATGGCTCGACAGTCTTGCTTTACGAGCTCGACACTGGCGACGAGCTGACTTACAAGCTCGTGATGGCTGAGGACGCGGACATAGCACAGAACAGGATTTCAACGTCTTCTCCTGTCGGCCGGGGCCTGATGGGCAGAAACGAAGGGGACGAAGTTGAGATCATCACGCCCTCCGGAAAGAGGCGATTCGAGATAATAAAGCTCACGACTATTCACGAATCTGCGGACGTGTGAATGGCTGTTGTCGAATGAATCGCGATTCAGAGCACAGGTTGACAATGAGTTCGGGCGTTTGCGATAGTTGCGCTTCGCTGATAGCGCGTGCGGCCGAGGCGGGGAGGCCCTGTTAATGATAAGCGACGCCATCGGGGCCGGTGGCAAAAGGGTCATAGATGCGATCGTGCGCGGCCTGGCCCGCAGCCGGATAAACCCGAACGCGCTGACATTCACCGGGTTGTTGATAAACATCGGCTGCGGAGTGCTGTACGGCTACGGCAGATTCTTCACGGCGGGGTTGCTGATGATCCTCGCCAATTTCTTTGACATGTTAGACGGCCAGGTGGCTCGCTCTCGCGGGCGAGTCACCAGTTTCGGCGCGTTCTTTGATTCGGTGATCGACCGCTATTCCGATGTGATTGTCTATGTCGGAATCATGGTCTTTTTTGCACGCGATACGGCGGCGCATTCGACGCTGTTGGTAGCGCTGACCGGGTTGGCGCTTGTAGGGTCGGTGATGATCAGCTACTCGCGCGCGCGAGCCGAGTCGCTAAACATCGCCTGCAAGGTAGGCTTTCTGGAGCGTCCCGAACGCGTCGTTTTGCTGATAATCGGTTCACTCACTGAGTTCGGACCGGCGGGGAATCCGTTCCTGCATAAGATACCGCAGGTTTTGTGGGTGCTCGCTGTGCTCTCGCACTGGACCGTCGTTCACAGGGTGTATCACACCTGGCGCGAGATGAGAGCGCCGGATCGCGCAGCGGTCGAGGTGGCTCGGATCCAGCGAGAACAAGCGCGCGAAGAGAAGCTAGTGAGAGCCGACTACTCCGTTCAGAGCTGAAGCATAGACTTCTGGTAAGAGAGGTGACCGTGAGCACGAGACTCGGTATTGAAGAGAAGAACACCAGCATTCAATCGATGCTTTGCCCGTGCTGCGGCGCATCGATCTTTCGCGGTGCCCGCGAATGCGGATGCGGCGCGCGGTTCGTAGGCGAGCCGCTCGATGAAACCCCAATCAAAGTTCAGCGCTTCGGACCTGCGATGACGTCGGTAGCGATGCTGTTGTTGGTGATAGCAGCCGGGCTGGTTGCGACGAAGTGGCTCGCTTTTGCGGCAATCGTCGTGATGTGGGTTGCCTGGCGCGCAGTCAAGCTGGCTAAGCGCGACCCCGAATGGTACGGCGGATACAAGACCGCAGTGTTTACTCTCGCGGTCACCATCCTAGGAAGCGTCGGATTAGCGTCGTACGGAATCGCGCACATCCCTCAAGCTCTGGATAACTATCGACTGCGGCGGGTCGCCGCAACGCAGGCCTCGATATACCACGTGGCAAACGCACTCGAGGAGTACAAACGCACCGACGGTCACGGCTCCTATCCGCGAAACGCGCAGGAGTACAAGAAGGCTATCGGCGAGTCATTGCCCGGTGATTACTGGGACAGGGGCCTTAAGTACGAAGGCTACCCTGGCGCGATTGCGGACCGTTCGATCGAGACTACTGGAATCCAGTATACCGGCTTCGAACTGCGCTCAGCCGGACCCGATGGAATAATCGGTACTGACGACGACATAATAATGCGCGACGGAATGTTCTTCACTAATTCTGAAGTGAAGAAGCAAGCAGTTGTCCAACAGCGCCGCTGACAGAATTCAAAAACGAGCGGACCGAAGAGAGGCAAAAGTGACATGTTCACTTTTGCCTTTTTCGTTTAGACTCTCCTTCGCCCAATGTTCAAAAAACTCCTCATCGCGAATCGCGGAGAGATAGCCGTGCGTATAGCGCGAGCCTGTCGCGAGATGGGCATCTCGCCCGTCGCCGTCTACTCTGATGCAGATCGCGCCTCGCTTCACGTTCGCGTCGCCGATCAGGCGATACACATCGGACCTTCACCTTCCAGCGAAAGCTATCTGGTGATCGACAAGATCATCGCCGCCGCAAAGAAGTCCGGTGCCGAAGCGATTCATCCGGGCTACGGGTTCTTATCTGAGAACGCCGAGTTTGCCGAAGCGGTCGAGCGAAGCGGGCTTGCGTTCGTCGGGCCGCCCGCTTCCGCGATGAAGCTGATGAGTTCAAAGACCCACGCCCGCAGAACAGCTCAAGCAGCAGGCGCTCCTGTTGTTCCAGGGACAATCTCGCCCCTCGCGTCAGTGGAGGACGCCGAACGAGTCGCGGGCGAAGTCGGCTATCCGGTCATGCTAAAGGCTGCATCGGGCGGCGGCGGCAAAGGCATGCGAGTGGTGCGCTCGCAGAATGAAATCGCCAGTGCATTTTCGCTCACCCAGTCGGAAGCTGCATCGAGCTTTGGCGATCCAGCCGTCTACATCGAGAAGTACATCGAATCTCCACGGCACATCGAGGTTCAACTGATCGGCGATCGCTTCGGACATATCGTCTATCTCGGCGAGCGCGAATGCTCGCTTCAACGTCGTCATCAGAAGGTGCTCGAGGAGTGTCCATCGCCGATAGTCAATGCCGAGCTGCGGCGTCGGATGGGCGAAACGGCCGTCGGTATCGCGCGCGCGGCCGGCTACCAGAACGCAGGAACGATCGAGTTCCTCGTTGACCAGCATCGCAATTTCTACTTCCTCGAAATGAACACGCGGCTTCAGGTCGAGCACCCGGTCACCGAGTTGGTGACAGGACGCGACCTGGTTCACGAACAGATAAGAGTTGCAGCGGGAGAGCCACTCTCTTTCTCACAGGACGACATCACAATGCGCGGGGCCGCGATCGAATGCCGGATTTACGCCGAAGATTCGGAGAATAATTTCTTGCCGAGTCCCGGTCGGATCACGAAGCTGGTGCCGCCCGCAGGTCCCGGAGTTCGTTACGACAGCGGCAGCTATCTTGGCTGGGAAGTGCCGATTTACTACGACGCGCTGGTAGCCAAGCTTTGCGTTTGGGCCGAGACCAGAGAAGACGCGATCAACAGGCTTGCGCGCGTTCTTGGAGAGTACGCGGTCGAGGGGGTAAGGACTACAATTCCGTTTTTCCGTGCGGTAGTTCAGAGCGAAGAGTTTCGCCGAGGCGAGTTCGATACAGAGTTTATCGATCGCTTTCTGAAAGGGCTCGTGAACGAAAGCTCTTCGGGTGACGAGCAAGAAACCACGCTCGCAGACATCGCGGTGATTGCGTCGGTGTTGCACGCGCGCGCCGGGGCAGTTCAAGAGATGAGATCTTCCTCGGGCGCGGAGAGTCGTTGGAAACTAAATGGGCGGCTCGCGCAGAGGAAGTAACACAGACTGAAGTCATCGCCACTTTGATCATGAAATACGAAGCGGAAATCCATGGCCGGCAGGTTAGCGTCGAACTCGAGCAGAGCGGGGAACGCATAGTAGCTCGAGTCGGGACTCGCGACTATGACCTGGAATTCTTTTGTCCCGAAGAAGGCGTCTACACTTGTTTGGCGGGAGATCGAGTCTACGAAGCACACGTAAGTGCGCTCGATGAAACCTCGCTGCGAGTGCAGATCGGTTCCCGTGTGTTTACGACCGGGATAATCGATCGCAAGCACCGGCGTTCAAGCGTCGAGCACGCGATAGAGGGCCGGCAAAACCTGGTTGCTCCCATGCCCGGCAGAGTTGTGCGAGTGCTGCTTCGCGCTGGCGACGAGGTTGCGCTTGGCCAGGGCGTGATTGTAGTCGAAGCGATGAAGATGCAAAATGAAATCAAGTCACCCAAGTCCGGCCGCGTCGTGGAGGTTCGCGTCGTTGAAGGCGCCACCGTCAACGCCAACCAGATTCTTGCAGTGGTCGAGTGAGACCGAACCTCAGAAGCTACGAACTCTTCTCGGACACGGAATGCGCGTGCCACGCAGCGATCTTCCAACCGTCCGCCGTGCGAGTGAAAACGACCGTTCCTCGAAAGATCAGAGCCTCACCTGCCGTGGCGTTTGCCTGACCTGGCGCGGGTCTCTCGTAGGTAACCACCGCGGCGTCCGAACTGAGAGCAACGACTTCAACCTTGCGATAATCAGTGGGGTTGCCGGGCGGAAGCTGTGCCGCTTCAATGCGCTTTCGGTAAGCATCAATGCCGCGCCACTCACCGCTGGCTACTCGAATCACAAGCCGCGGTGAGTTCCAGAAAGTGTCCAGATACGTCTTCTTGTCCCCGCGAGTGAGTGCGGTTGACCACTTGTCAAATACCTGACGAACCTCGCTCTCGATGTCCGCAGACTTCTTTCCAGTTTGCGCGCGCCCGGCGTCGGCGTTCGCAATCAGGAGCGATACAAGCAGCATCAAAACCCAAAAAACTCGTTTCACACTGATCTCCCTTCAATTCAGATTTCGACTGGTCACTTAACCACACAATACGGTGCGTTGCCAAACTCGTGCGCACTTTACTGAGTCGCGCGTTGGTAGCGTTTGATCGGTTGAGATGATAAGCTGCCTCTTCAAAGCGAGAACTATGACAAACGAACCAGCTCAAACGAATCTGAGATTGCACTATACGATCATGTGCGAGGACGTCAGGGTTGAGATAAACCACAAGCTCAGTCTGATGGGCATATTCTATGCGATACAGGTCCCGCAACTGCCTGTTACGTTGTTGAAGATCGTCATCCTCAATCACTGGTCAGGCGAAGGACAGTTTCTCTCCGAGGTGCGCATACTGACTCCGGATCGCACGCAGCCGATCGCGGTGTCGGCGCCGTCCCCGTTTCAAGTCCCGACTAACGGCTACGCCGATAATGTGACTATCTTTGCGAATGTGTCTTTTCCTACCGCCGGGAATTACGTCGTTCAGTCGCTCATCAACTCGAATGTGTTTGCGGAACAGCCGCTACCGGTAACCGACGCTCACCAAACAGAGTCGGCGATGACGACGGAGACGATCCAGTAGACGCGATTGCCGTTGACCCTCCAACGAGCCGCGATATAGGCTCTCAGCGAAAGTACTAGAGCTGTCGAGTTTCCAGGCGTTCAGAGTACCGACTTTAGTCGGGCAGTGCCTTGTACCTTCGACGCGTCTATTTTGCACGGCACTGCCCGACTAAAGTCGGTACTCTGAACGCCTGGTACCAACGATCTCACGGATCACTTATTTTCATGCTCAAAGTCGGTCTCACAGGCAGCATCGCGGTTGGCAAGAGCTACGTTTTGTCGGTGCTCGCGGAGCTCGGCTGCGTGACGTTTGATGCCGACAAGATCGCTCACCTGGTGATGGAACCGGGGCGTCCTGCCTATGAAGACATCCTTCGCGAGTTTGGAGAGACCGTTCTTGCCGTCGACCGATCGATTGATCGCAAGAAGCTTGGCGCAATAATCTTCGGTGACGAAGCGCGCCGCAAGCGGCTAAACGAAATTGTTCACCCGCGAGTGATCGAAGAACAAAATCGTTTGCTTGGTGAAGCTGAGGCTCGCGACCCGAATGGCATAGCGGTGATCGACGCAGCGCTGATGATCGAATCAGGCGGCTACAAGAAATTTGATAAGCTGATCGTCGTCTACTGTGATCGCGAGACTCAGGCCGAGCGACTGATGCGCCGCGCAGACATCACTCGTGGGGACGCGGAGCAGAGAATCGCAGCTCAAATGTCGTCGGAAGAAAAACTGCGCTACGCGGACTATCGAATAAACACTGCGGGAACGTTTGAGGAAACTCGTCAGCTTGTGATCGAAGTGCATGCCGAGTTGCTTCGCGTTCAGGGTTCCGTCCAGATTCCGCAACTTTAGATCAACGGGAAAGAGCTTGACATGACCAAACGTTCTCCGCGCCTTAGTGTCGCACTGATTACCGTCCTCGTCGCCGCCCCTGTGCTGGCTTTCCAACAGCCGCAACCGGTTTCACCGCTCGATCGCTTGAAGACAAACATCGAGCGAATAACTCGGTCGGTCAACGCGAAATGGGGGATCTACATCAAGTGCATTGAGACCGGCGAAGAGATCGCAATCAACGCCGACGAGACGATGGACACCATGAGCGTGATCAAGATACCGCTGATGGTCGAGGTGTTCCGTCAGATCGAAGCCGGCAAGTTCTCGTTCACGGACCGAGTCGCGCTGAAAGATTCGGACAAACGGCCCGGCACGGGAGTCATTCGCTCTCTTGATGCCGGCGTGAGCCTTACCGTGAAGGACCTTATAACGTTGATGATCATCGTGAGCGACAACACCGCGACCGACATGCTTTTTGAAAAAGTTGGCGGCGTCGAACCGGTCAACAAGCTGATGCAGAGCTTCGGGCTGAACACGATTAAAGCGACCGGGTCTTCAGACGTGTGGTTCAAAGCGCTAAGAGCCGAACCGGATACGTTGAAGTTTCACATGGAGGGCAAGACGCCATACGGGTTGTCGTCGCCACGGGACCTGGGCAAGCTGCTTGAAAAGATCCAAAAGGGTGAAGCAGTCAGCAAGCAAGCCAGCGAACAGATGCTTCAAATCATGCGTGGCCAGGTTTACAGCTCTCGCTTGCCA
>JADGNW010000146.1 GCA_017883315.1 Blastocatellia bacterium
ACAGACACCTTCGAAGATGAGTGCGATCACACGGGAGTCGATGGTCACTCAGTTCGACTCTGCTCTGCGGCCCAGACGAGATGTTGGATGGGATCGGACTTGACTAGACGGCGTGGGGGGTCCTCGTTCTCGAAGATATGATAGGTATAGCCCGAGGTCGCGGCGGACGTCGCTCCCCGCGATCATCACGGCTCTGAGAGACTCATTTTCAAGGTTCGTTATTTCCGCAAATTCGGACGGGGACGGGGCTGGGACAAGACAGACTTGTTCATTCTCAAAGCTCCCGGTTACTGCGTAGTCGGTGTCACCGAAGAGCGAATCTACTCTGGCCTCACCGCTTCCATCGCCGGCCTTAGCAAAGTGCCCGGCCCCGTCGTTAAGCCATACGACTGCCGATTCCAATCGGGAACGATAGACCCACATCAAATCCGGCCTATTGTCCCGGTTGACGTCCCGCACCAGTAGCACGCCGCTGGAGTGAGGGCGCGTGCCGAAGTCGAGATGAGTCTCATGAGAATTGCCAAATCGAACGCGAATGCAATGATGGTTTCCCGCCCGGTGTAGTTCCGCCTCATCGAGACGGCGGTCACCATCGAAGTCCGCGAGGACTGGCAGGTAATTCACATAAGCGGGATGCGCGCTCGACTGAGGCGAGACCTCCCTCTTCGGAGTGCTCTTCGCAATGGAAGGTCCGAGCACGGCAGCAATCAGCGCCACTAGTACGATTGCCCTGCCGCTCTTCTGCACTGTGTGTGATTTCATAAGCCCGCTGCCAACCAGAAACCTTTGCGCGCGATCGTGCAATCCTCGATACTCGGCGTCCTATGTCAATCAGACGGCTCGATGCGACCTATGGTTACTTAGAATCCACTAATGATTTGCAACTCACTGAGAAGGCGAGAAAGTTAGAGTGCGTGAGTGAAGGCACCGTCGGATCTTTCGATTAAGAGATGGCCTCACAATCCCAAAACCTTGCACAGCGTCCATTCGAACAGGCGCTGTGGCAATAAGCGCTTGAGCGGAACGACTATCCGCTGCTCGAACATTCCGACCGTGTAGCGAAGCGGAGGCGCGCCGGTCTTTAGAATTCGCTCGACCAGATAAGCTACCAGCTCAGGCGAGGGTGCTTTCGATTCGTCTTTCTCCTGGGCTTCTTTGAATTGCGTAAACTTCTTCTGATAAACATCGCTGCTCTCAGACTCGCTTGCGACACGCCGTCTCGCCGGCAGTTGAGTGTTAAAGTCGCCCGGCTCGACAAGCACTACGCGGATACCAAACGGGCGCAGCTCAAGGCGTAGGCTCTCGGTCATTCCTTCAAGAGCAAACTTGCTTGCGCTATACAAGCCGCTGAAAGGCAAGCCCAAAACGCCGGCTAGCGAGCTGATGTTGATGATGTGACCGCTTCCCTGCTTGCGCATGATCGGCAGCACCGCGCGGCATACGCGAAGCACACCGAAGAAGTTGGTTTCCATCTGCGCCTTTGCTTCCTCGATCGAAGTGTCTTCGACCGACCCCATCAGTGCATAGCCCGCATTGTTAACCACCCCGTCGAGCCGGCCAGCTTTCTCGAGCAGGATCCTTACGGCGTGACTGACAGAATCATCATCGTCTACGTTCATCGATAGCATCTCGATGTTACCGGCCGCGGGTTTGCGATCAGCCGTGTCACGACAAGTTCCGAACACTCGATATCCTCTGGACGCCAGGTGCTCTGCACACGCCTTCCCGATTCCCGACGAAGCTCCAGTAATAAGAATAACTTTTGGTGATTTCCCTGCGGGTGATGAAGATGTCATAACCAATCTCGCTTTCTTAGGGCCTCGCTTTTCCAAGAGCAAAGACAGGCCGCGCTAAAGGTGTGCAGCGTACAGGGGCGCGGATCGACATGTAAAGCCAGTCCCGATCGTTGACAGCACCGGAGGCACTGGCTAAGATCGGGCAAACGTAAGCCAAACGTAAGGAGGACCCATGCTCACTTCTATCATCGGCTCGCTGATAATCGGACTCATCGTCGGAGCGCTTGCTCGAGCTCTAATGCCGGGTCGGGATCCTATGGGCTGCTTCGCAACTGCCCTGCTCGGAATTGGTGGCTCAATCATCGGCGGTTTAATCGGTAGCGTCATCTGGCCGGCGGCAGCGAACGAGGGATTCACACGCCCACACAGGCTCCTTCATTTCATGCTGGCGGTGATTGGGGCGGTCGTCCTACTCGGGTTGTGGCGCGCGATCAGACGATGATGATTCCGGGAGTTGGGTCGTCTTATTTATTTGCAAGCTGAAATATCATTCGTCGATCAAGAAGGCTCGCCTGGCAACTCTGTCCATCTTTGTACCGTTTGAGTGCATTTATATCCCACATGCGTCTCGCGCATCGGCTTCAAACCGGGTAATACGTTAAACAACTCTTAAGCGGCAATGTGCGCGAGGTGGCACAGTCGTTGCTAAGTGTCCTTCGGCAATCTTTGTTCAGCGCTTACTCGTATGTAAGTGTGTTGGTGAGCAAAGAGAATGCAAATAACGAGTTGTTATCGTTTGAAGGATTGTTTTAAGACAACAGCTTGAGGAGGCTCCTATGCTGACAATAATGGTGGCAACAGCGTTCGCCCTCGGTTTGGCCTGCGCGTTCCTGATGACGTTCAGAACTACCGACCCGGCGCAGTTACAACAGTCGCGGGCGGAGTTGTTAAGGGTTGGTGTTCAGATAATCTGCGGAAACTGTTCCGGAGAAGACGATCATCCTGTAAAGACGTATATAGACCGATCGGGCAGTTGCGCTCAATGCGGCGGTAACAGTTATCTGCTGGCTTCTGCAGTCGCCGCCAACAGCGTCGTACTCAGACAGGCCCGGCTAAGAGACAGACAGATTGCATCGAGTCACGGACGAGTTATTCCATTTGAGATTCCTGCTTCACGCACAACACGTTCAGAAAGAATTGCGGTTTAAGCATCCCGCAAAACCGGCTAAGCACGAATGAGGTCCCCGGGCAAATGGGGACCTCCTTTCCCTTTTGGTCACAAGGTTACCGCTGGTGGTTAGTTAGTATTGAGCAGTGTGTACCCATCACTGTTTGAGAAGCCGCTCGTAGTCTTCGGGCAAGTCACAATCTTCCAGGACTGCCGGGCTTGAGACCGAAACGCGGGTGATCGCGCCCGAATGCGCCAAAACCACTTGGCGCAGACCTATCTCGGGATCCATCGCCAGTATCTCTTCTCTTAGCGCCAGGTCGAGAAGAATCGGATGGCCGCTTTTCTCTTCGTAGGCCGGAATCACTATCAGCGAACGGCCATTTTCATAAGCGCCGCTTTCGTAAACTTGGATCAGACAATCTATTATGGGCGTATCAATTCGCGGCTGATCCACGAGCGAGATAACACAAGCCCTCGCACTATCGCTCACCTGTCTCACACCGCACTTGATTGATGATGTCATGCCGGACTGATAGTCAGGGTTGTGCACGATCTTGACGGGTCGATTTCCAATTGCGCGCTGCACTTCCGACTCGCGATGGCCGGTCACGACGATGACTTCGTCAACGCTGGACGCCAGGAGATTGTCCACGCAGTGCTCGACGAAAGTCTTATTGCCGAGACGCAGCAACTGCTTGAACTCACCCATCCGTCGCGACTCACCTGCTGCCAGAAGCACTGCTGCGATCATTCAGAGTTCCTCATTCGCTCAATCGTAGTCTCGGCAGATTATATGAGGGCAAGAGCGATTCGGCTAGAAGAGTGTCGTCAAAGCCCGGCACAGGAGCCGCTCAATTTGCCGACATTTTATCCAGACTGCTAGACTAGGCCTTGCAGTAACAGAAACGTTTCCGCAGATCGCGTCAACTCTATTGCGTCGTTCGGCATCCAATATTCGCGAAAGTCATTTTGGACGAAGGAGAACGCACTCTTGACAAGACTCAACAAGCTTCTCGCCATCACTGCAATCCTGGCGTGCTTAGTCGCGACGGCCGGCGCACAGCAAGACTTCAGTTTTGCGACATCAAGCGGGCAGACCGTTCCGATTTCCAGCATGCGCGGAAAAGTCTTAGTGCTGCTCTTTAGCGGCGTGCAGGACCCGCAGCGCCGCGAAGGCCTGAAAGCCCTCGCCTCGGTGGCGGAGCGATATCATGGAAAAGACGTCAAAGTGTGCTGGGTGAGCGTTAACTCACCAAGCGAGTTAACAGACGAGCAACTCAAGTCCATGGGCGATACGGCAACGTCAGTGATGGTGTTGCGCGACAGCAATCAGGCTGCGTTCAAGCGCTTCAGCGGGAAGCTTGCGCAGCTTCCGACGGTCGTCGTCCTTGACCGTCAAGGTAATCCCGTTGGCCAGCCGCGCGGGGGATTCAATCCAAACTCCGACTTCATCAACGACCTCGCGTCTACAATCGACGGCCTGCTTAAGCACTGAAGCGGTTCGAACCACGCCGATGGGATGAATCACGGCACATCCCATCGGCTCTTGTCGCTTCGAACGGCCTGGTTCAATGTTCCCTCGGCTGGCAAGCCGCTTTTCCCTCTGCTAATAATTGTTGCCATGGAAGCGAACGGCGATGGCCTGCAGGTGCTGCCTTTCTTCGAAGCACACAGCAAGGAGATGCTCGACTTCACTCGATGGCTTGTCGAGCAAGAGTCGATGTCTCGCGAAGCGGAAGCTACCCGGCGAATCGCGGAGAATCTTGGCGAGAAGCTGGCTTTGATCGGCGCAACGGTTGACTTGATCAATGATCGGCGATACGGGTCTACTCTGCTTGCGCGCTTTGACTGCTTTGGCGGGACGCCCCATAGCGAAAACAAGCAGCTATTGGTTGTCGGACATCTAGACACTGTATGGCCGATAGGGACGCTCGCTGCGAGGCCGTTCAAGATCGAAGACGACCGGGCATTCGGGCCGGGTATATTCGATATGAAAGCAGGAGTCATGCTTGCGACTTTCGCAATGCGCGCCATCAAAGAATTAGGTCGCAGTACTCGAAGGGCAGTGACGTTACTGATGACTTGCGACGAAGAAACTGGGAGCGTTTCTTCGCGTGGCGTGATCGACGATGAAGCTCGCCAAGCACACGCCGCGCTCGTGCTGGAGCCGCCAATACCCGGTGGAACGGTTAAGACCGCTCGAAAAGGAGTCGGCGAGTTTGAATTGATCATTCACGGGCGCCCGGCTCACGCGGGTAACGATCTTCGCGCGGGCGTAAGCGCGATCACCGAGCTTGCGCATCAAGTGCTGGCCATCAACAAACTGAACGATTTCGAGCGCGGCTCCACGGTCAACGTAGGCGTAGCTCGCGGCGGCGTGCTCTCAAACGTAGTTGCCGCCGAAGCTCGTGCCTTCATTGATATGCGTTTTCGAAACGTAGAAGACGGTCAGCGGATAACTGAAGCGATGTTGAATCTGCGACCGGTGATCGACGGTGCTCGGATCGAAGTGCGCGGCGGAATAAATCGTCCGCCTCTGGTGCGCACAAGTGAAACCGGCGAGTTGTTTGAACACGCTCGGCGGCTGGCATCAGAGATTGGTTTTGATTTGAAGGAAGGCTCAGTCGGCGGCGGCTCGGACGGAAACTTCATCGCAGCGCATGGAGTACCCGTACTCGACGGCCTGGGAGTCGACGGGGCCGGCGCGCACGCTGAACACGAGCACATCATAATCAGCGACATCCCGCGTCGCGCGGCACTACTTACACGTTTGATCGAGACGATTTAGACTCGCCGCCTATTTCGTTGCAGTCTCTCGATAAACAAGTTTGAAATCTGCTCGGCTATTTACGTCACATATCTCCTTGACACTCTTGGTTATTCACGCTACTTTCTCACCGTCCTGGGTAAATTCCAAAACTTAGCATTTCGGTAGTTCGGTTAGGCTCACCAATTCAATAAGGAGGAGACCACCATGCCAAATGAGGCTGGAGACATGAAACTCATAGGAAACTTTCGGAAAGAGATCGACTACGTTTCCGCCGATTCAACTTACAATCCTTCGAACGCGGCGCTCGCCAAGACCGCGCTTGAAGATCTTTACGCCGCGGGATTGGCTGCGGTGCAGGAAGTTGCGAATAAGATGGCCCCGCACAAGCTTGCGATCAACGCCCGCCAGACCGCTTTCGAGGCGCTTGGCAGTCAGGTCAAGCGTTCGCGAAATCTATTGAAGGCCAGCGGCGCGTCAAGCAAGGTTCTCGATAACGCGGAAACCTTGGTTCGCAAACTGACCGGCACTCGCAAATCGCCTAAGTCCAAAGACGTTCCTGACGACCCGAAC
>JADGNW010000147.1 GCA_017883315.1 Blastocatellia bacterium
CAACCGTTCCGCTTGGGATACGCTGAACCTGAACACGAGCACACGCCCCGGCGCCCATTGGAAGACGTTATGATGTGAATGGCAGAAGTCAGAAGTCAGAAGACAGCGAAGGCAGAAGGCAGAAGGCGGAAGGCGGAAGGCAGAAAGCGGAAGGCATGTCGCATGGTATCAAAGTCCAAATTCCCGTTCATTGTTGCCCAAGAGTTCTTACATATCCCGTGTCCAAATTTCGTGGGATGCGACATCCTTCTGCCTTCTGACTTCTGCCTTCTGACCTCTGAGCTCTGACCTCTGACCTCTAATGAGCTATCAAACGCCCGCCATCGAATTTCGACACGTCTCGATTAGCTTCGACGACAAGCTCGCGCTCGACGATATCAGCTTCCGGCTCGAACGCGGGCAGATGATCTGCATAACCGGCGTTTCAGGTTCAGGCATGTCGGTGCTGCTGCGATTGGCGTCGGGGCTTATGCGTCCTGATGAAGGGCAGGTTTTTATCGAAGGCCGCGAGATCGAAGGACTGGACGAACAAGAGTTATTGGCGCTGCGAAGCGCGTCGATGGGCATAGTCTTTCAAGAACAATCGCTTTTCACCGGGATGTCGGTCTACGAAAACACCGCTTATCGTTTGGATGAACACGACTGGCCGGAAGAAGACACAGAGCGGGCCGTTAGCGAGATATTGAGTTTCGTCGGACTCGAAGAGGACATCGACAAGCTTCCTGAAGAGCTTTCGATTGGAATGGGGCGCAGGCTCGAGTTCGCGCGAGCCCTGATCGGATGGCCTGAGATCATGCTGTTCGATGAAGCTACCGCCGGGCTCGATCCGATCAACGCGAGAGCGATGCTCGATCTTGTAATTCGCGCGAGAGACATACATCGAATCTCATCGCTCTACGTCACAAAAGAGCTGCACGAGATTCCCTATCTTGCCAATTACTGCGCGGTGAAGAGTGATTCGGGAGAGATCACCATCCGGGATATCAGGGCGAGCGCTGATGAACCCGCGGGCGGTAAGGCCAATCAGTTAGAGGTGATTGTGCTTGAAGCGGGACGAATAGTGTTTTCGGGCGCGCCTGCGGAGTTCGAGTCAACTGATTTGCCGGCGGTGATGCTGATGACTCATCCAGGGCCGAGCGCTCCTCCGACTGATACTTACATTCCTGATCCCTGGCGCAGCAGCAAGAAGCCCGGTGAATGACCCATTAAGGTCGATCACGGCCCGGCACAAATGCTTGGCGGCTTGAGACAATTGGGCGCGCTCTTGCGCAGCTACAACTTGACAATTGAGAAGTGCTGCTAGGGGCATTGGTAGCGCCGGACGCGATTTGCTCGCGATTTGCTCGATCGATAAGGGCCGGGCGCGCGGCGATCTATCTTGGCAGCCTCGCGCGCGCGCTATACAATGCCAGTAAGCCGAGCGTCTGGGAGATCGTTGGAGCAAGCCGGCAGATTTGCGAGAGCTATCGAGAAATGAACGAAGAATACGTTACACAAGTCGAAGGCGCTTACCGCATCAGCGGCACGCGCGTTTCGTTGGATTCAGTTGTCTATGGCTGGCTTAATGGTCTTTCGCCGGAAAGTATCGTCGACAGCTACCCCGTGCTGACGCTGGAACAGGTGCACGGGGCCCTAGCTTACTATCTCGCTCATCAGGAAGAAATCGAAGAATATCTCAGCCAAGGTGAAGCCGAATTTGAGGGTTTACGCCAGGAGTTGCGCCGGAAACTAAGCGAGACAAAGCCGCTGCTGTATCAAAAACTCATGGCGCATAAACAACAAAAGACCGTTCCTTCTTCATAATTGGCTCTGGCTTTACACAAGTAATCAAATCGACTAGTTCCTTTGGGAATCGACCAGACGGGTTTCTGTGAAGGAAGCCATAGGCTGATTTGCGGCGATGAAAATTCGATTTCAAGCAGATGCCGACTTCAATCAAAACATCGTGCGGGCGCTGCGCCGACGCCAACCGGCAATTGACTTTCGGACTGCTGATGCGGCGGCCTTGCACGGACTTGCTGATCAAGAGGTCTTGCCAATCGCGGCGCGCGACGGCCGCATCCTAGTCTCTCACGACCGCCAAACAATGCCGAAGCATTTTGCCGATTTCTTAACCACACAGCGCAGCCCAGGCGTCTTCATCCTGTCGCAGTACTTGCCAATCAGCCGGGCGGTTGAGGAATTGCTTATGTTCTGGGAAGCCTCTGAAGCTGAAGAATGGATCGATACCATTCTGGCTCTGCCGCTATGAGGCTCCGTCGCCAGTCCGCAACGCCGGCAGCGTGGTGATTTGAATCCGGCCTGGCTGCCCCACTTTGGCGATGAAGTCTCTCGCCAGTGCGCGTGTGAAACTAAAGGCTCGCAATGAGTTTGGCTTTGCCGTATATGCGCGTAAGCACCGAAGGAACATTGGCGGCCCCGGTTCGTAACGCCTTATGTGTGCGAACGTTAGTTGATATCCGAGGCGAGTGCAGAGAATGGTCGCGCACGTTCAAGTTGAACCGGTTTCCAATCAACTCAGCGAGGTTAAGCAATGAATAGAATTCGCTTTGTTGTTACTGCCCTGATCTGTGTTGCCGTCGCGGGAGCTTTCGAGCTCAGTGCCGCCGAGGCAAGCGGACCGGGGCCGTCAGCCCCATCAACAAAGACCGTCACGTTCAACAAAGACGTCGCGCCCATCGTTTACAAGAGCTGCGCCGAATGCCATCGCCCCGGTGAAGCCGCGCCGTTCTCGGTGCTCAGTTTCAAGGACGTGCGGCCCTGGGCTCGATCAATCAAAGAGAAAGTCGTCAATCGTCAAATGCCTCCGTGGCACGCCGATCCACACGTCGGCCAATGGGCCAATGATCCACGGCTTACTCAGGCTCAAGTCGATACGATTTCCGCCTGGGTCGATGGCGGAGCGATCGAAGGCAATCCGAGAGACTTGCCGGCCGCGCCGAAGTTCGTCGAAGGTTGGGGTATCGGCCAACCTGATCTGATTATACAAATGCCCGAAGAGTACACGGTCGAGGCGAGCGGCCCCGACGAGTACCAATACTTCGACGCACCGACCAACTTCAAAGAGGACAAGTATGTGCAAATGGCCGAGGCCCGGCCCGGCAATCGAAAGGTAGTGCATCACATCATCGCTTTCGTCGTTCCGCCAGGTCAGCCGAGCCTCAACATGATCCCGAAGGAGCAACGCTCCGCGGCGCTCGAAGGATCGCTCAAGAATACTCCGTTCTATCGCGACGGCCTTTTGATTCGGATGAAAAAGGATCAGCCGGTCTACAACGACGCGAGCGAAATCCCAGCCAATCTGAAAGGCTACAACAACGTCGACGATTTCCTTACCGCTTATGCGCCGGGCAGCGACTACGGCGAGTGGCAACCGGGAACCGCGAAGAAGATTCCCGCGGGCGCAACCATTCGCTTCCAGGTTCATTACTCAAAGGTAGCCGGCAGCGTTCAGACCGATCGCTCGATGGTCGGCTTGATCTTCGCGAAGCAACCGCCGGAAAAGCTTATGAAGACGCGCGCGGTCGCGAACGTTTTCTTCGAGATCCCGCCGAATGCCGAGCGTCACAAGGTGACCGGTGTTTGGAAGCCGAGCCTCGACATAACCCTCTACTCACTGATGCCGCATATGCACTATCGGGGCGCGGCGATGGAGTACAAAGTCTTTTATCCCGACGGGCGATCCGAGGTGCTCCTGAACGTGCCTGCCTACAGCTTCAACTGGCAGATGGCCTATCGCCCGCACGCGCCGATTCACATTCCCGCGGGTAGCAAGATTCAGGTCACGGGATACTTCGACAACTCGGCGAAGAACAAATTCAATCCTGACCCGACGAAGGCCGTTCGTCAGGGGGAGCCTACTTACGACGAGATGATGATGGGCTTTATGGATTACACCGCGGAGAAGCCGCAGACGTTGGCGAAGGTGGATCCACAGGTCTTCGACACGTACGTTGGTAAGTACGAATTCGGCCCCAACCGCACGTACTTCATTACAAGGGAAGGGAACCGCTACTTTGGACAGGCGCCGAATAATCCGAAGCGCGAACTGTTCCCGACCTCAGCGACGCAGTTCTTCGTCCCCGAAGTCGAATCACAGATCACCTTCGTCAGGGATGAAAAAGGCGAAGTGATTGAGTTGATCTACGATCAAAACGAATCGCAGAGACACTGCAAGCGGGTCAGGGAGAACACCGCGACTAGCCGGCAATAGCAAACTGTTGATCAATCGGAAATGAGGAGGCAGGCGATTTCGTCGTCTGCCTCCTCTTGTTTTGTTTGCTACAAGTGTCGCGCAGCGTTGCAGCAATCCTCCGCTAGAAGCAACCCGGGGCGAGTTCCTGTTGAAGAAGCCCTGCCACTTGTAACCATTCGCTGGCCTATGGTGTCTTAGTAGATGGAACCTTCGAAGGGATAAGACGATACTAATAGAACAGAGAGGTAACATGAGAAAACTAAATCGAATTCACGTAATCGCTTTCGCGGCTGTTATGGCGCTTGCCATAGCTGTCCCAATTGCGATAGCACAATCGACAGGTGCGGGCGGACAGAGACACGAAATGCGAGGCGGCGGCCACATGGCGGGCGCTGGGTTTCGCAATCTCGATCTGACCGACGCGCAGAAGGCTCAGATGAAGCAGATCCGCGATAGCCACAGTCAGAGCCTCGCTCCATTGATGGAACAGATTCGCTCAAAGCGGCAGGAGATTCGTCAGGCAAGCGAGAGCGGCACATTCAATGAAGCATTGGTAACGCAGAAGCTCAACGAGATTGCGCCGCTTGAAGCAAAGCTGATGGGTGAGCGGTCTCGACTTCACCAGGAAATGCTGTCCGTTCTGACAGCGGACCAAAAGGCTAAGCTGGAACAGTCACAAGCCCAGCGCAAAGCAAAGTGGGCCGAAGGGCGCGCTAACAAAAAGAACTCCAAGTGAGCAAATGGATGGCAGGCCGCAGGGCCTGCCTTTTTGAAATCTTGATCAGGAGCGGCTCTGGTAATCGAGATCGAACAGGCTTCGGACCTGGAGTTGGTAAGCCAGGCGCGCAAGGGTGACGAGCGGGCGTTTGAGGAGATCCTGCGCCGATACAGCCCGCGAGTCTTTTCCATCGCCAGCAAGTTCTTTCGACAACGCGCTCAGGTGGAAGACGCAGCTCAGGAGGCCTTCCTGAAAGCCTACACGCAACTTTCAAAATATGAAGGGCGAGGCTCGCTCGAGGGATGGCTTAGCCGGATTACGACGAATCAATGCATCAACATGCTCAGAAGCGCGAAGCGGCGACCCGAGTCGACTGTCTCTGAACTGACCGATCATGAAGACCCCCGGTTAGAGAACTGGCTAGAGAACCAGTTGGCCGGTGCTTCCATCGAGCGGCACCAGTCGAGCGAGCGCAGCCTGGTCGCCTCGGACCTCGCCGACAAAGTCCTCAGCGAGTTGCCGCCCGATGATCGGCTGGTATTGATGTCGATAGACGGAGAGCATTTGCCGGTGAAAGACGTCGCTGAGATGTTTGGCTGGTCCGAATCGAAAGTAAAGGTCCGGGCATTTCGCGCGCGCCGCCGAATGCGACAGGCGGTTGAAAAACTGCTCGAGCGCAGGCTAACAAGCGCGGACAAGAAAGGCGGGTAGCTCCATGCCAGACAAGCACATCATAACGACGCTCGAAGAGAAGCCTTTTGACAGCCTGAGCGGCGACGACATCGCAAGTATTGACTCTCACATTGCGATCTGCGATCCGTGCAAGTCTGCTTATGAGGCGGCGCGGGTCGCGACTGGTCTCATACAAGCTCGCACGGCTGAAACAGTGGAGGTTGGACCTTTTTTCAAAACGCGAGTAATGGCCGCGATCAGAGAAAGCCGGCTTTCGCCTGAAGAGCCTCCGCTCGTCAGGATGTGGAGAGCCGCCGGCGCGCTGGTCTCAACAATGGCGGTTTTGCTGGTGATGCTGGCCGGAATGACGATCTTCAGTGAGAGCCCTGATTCGCAGATAGAGTTGACGATGGCAGCGAGCCAGAATCTCTATTCGCCGGAGTATGTGGTGCTGGAGCGCGGCGATCTTGGTGATGACGAACTGGCAAACGATCAGGTGGTCTCGACTATTTATGACCTGGAGGACGGTGATGGACAGTAGCGCTAGAAGTGAGGACGGTGATGAAAAGTAATGCTAGAAGTGGAGGACAGTGATGGACAGTAGCGCTAGAAGTAAGTGGCAGGTTCGACTCGCGGTTCTCATTCTTTTCGTTGTGGGTTTCATGGCGGGAGCGCTGGCGATGAACATTTATCGCGCGCGGCACTGGTCTCCAGGAGCCGGCGGGCGCGGCGGATTCGAGCAGATGCTGGACAAGCTCAATCTGACGCAAGATCAGAGAACGCAGGTAGGCGAAATCTTTGAAGACGCCCGAAAGCAATTGGGAGACTTGCGCAGAGACTCGGAGCCAAAATTCCGCGAGGTGCGCAAGAGCACCGACGAGCGGCTTCAGTCGGTGCTAACCCCGGAGCAGTGGGAGAAGTTCCAGCAGATGACGAATCGAAGAGGCCGGCCTTATGGCATGCCGAGAAGAGAAGGCGGTCAGCGCTAAGACGCGTAAAGACCAAGACCAGGTCGAACGCGCCAGCCTTCCCGCACCGAACCATCTCAG
>JADGNW010000018.1 GCA_017883315.1 Blastocatellia bacterium
ACAACGAATGCTTGCGGGCGAAATACTCAAGGCTGACTATTCAAAACGAGTTGAAGAACTCAGAAACCGATATCCAATCTTATCGCTGCCCGTTTCGAATTGGACTGAGCCCCGATAATGTGAGGTAGGTTAATGAAAGACAAAGAAACAGTAGCAATGCTGGTCGACGATATGTTTTTCGCGGCGAAGATCAACAACGCGGCATCGGCTTGCGGGCGTCGGGTTGATCGGGTGAAATCGCGGGAGCAACTCGAAGGGCTTGTTGCGAACCCGCCGTCGCTGATCATCGTCGATCTCAACTCCGATCGTTTTGATCCGCTAGAAGCGATTGGGTTCTTGAAGGCGAGCACCGAGCTCAGCCGCATACCGATTGTAGGTTTTGTCTCACACGTTCAGACTGAGCTTATTCGAAGCGCGCAGATAGCCGGCTGCGATTATGTATTGCCGCGATCCGCGTTCACTCAGTTGCTGGCCGAGATAGTTGCGGGCAATCTGGCGATGCTGCGAAGCAGATAGAAGATCGAGGATTGAGGATCGAGACTCGCGATCGTCGATCCTCTATTCTCGATCCCCCTCTTCCTTTGAATGTCCGAACGCGTGAGTGAAGAAGCCTCTCAGACTGCGAGTGATTCCGGCGGGCTCCTCGCCACCCCGCACAACGAGCACGGGGCATTCGGCTCGATTGACGATCTCCCGAGTTATGTTGCCCATTATATAACTGCGAAGATTGCCGCCTTCCGGTGAAGACCCAGTCACTACCAGATCGTAATCGCCCCGACGAATTTCCTTGAACACTTCGCTGATCACCAGGCCGTGGCGCAAGCGAACCTCTGCCTGGACACCCATGCCCTCGAGCGACTCTTTTTCGCGGCGGAGATTCTCACCAAGTCCGGAGCTCGAATGCAGCAGCAGGTTCACGTCTTCTTCCATTTTTATCAAGTCGGTGTACACCGCCGGCGGCTCAGCCATCACGTGGAAAAGAGTGACTGACGCCCCGGCCGCGCGAGCTATCGCGCCAGAAAACTGGACCGCGCGATCGATGTATTTTTCGCCGCCGCTGCACACGAGTATTCGTTTGATCGTTTCACGATCGCCGATGACGACCAGGACCGGCGGCGCCACAGCTTTGATGATCTTGTAAGCTTTCGCCGACATCAGGAACGGCCCGCGCGTGCCCTTGCGCACGGCTCCTATCACCACCAGATCGTAGCTCGTCTCGTCGGTGCGTTTGACTATTTCTTCGATGGGCTCGCCGGCTTTGGTGATTACCTCCGCGTCGACGCCATGCTCCTTGAGCATTTGCTGCGCGCGGCGAAGCGACTCAAACACGGCGTCCTCTTCGCCGGGTTTCTCGGTTATTGCGAGAATGGTCGCCTCGGCTTGAGACTTTCCAGCGATCATCCCGCCGAAACGGACTGCGTTCTCGGCTTGAGCTGAACCGTCGGTGCAAATCAAGAGTTTCATATTAGTCATTGGTCATATAGGTCGTATTGGTCATACTTCTCACTTCAAATTCTCTCCCGAAAGCAGCCCGTAGATCACTATCGCAGCGCCTATCAACGGCAACGGCACGAACGCGAGTCTTATTCTTGGTCCGTGGAAATACTCGGTTGCCGTGGCGCCGATTTGTGCGCCGATGGCTGCGCCCGTATGCATTACCAGCGCGATCATTATGTCTACGTTGCCCTTTATTGCGTGCGTGAGGGTCCCGTAGCTGGCGGAGATCACTACTTCGAATAGATCGGTGCCCACTGCTACGTGAGTTGGAACGCCGAGCAGGTAGACCATTGCAGGCATTCGAATGTACCCGGCCCCGCCGCCCAGGAATCCGCTAAAGATACCGCCGATGAATGCTACCAGCAGGATTGCCCACACCGATATGCGCTGAACACCCGATGCCCGCAGCTTTATCATCGGCGGGATATTGATCTTGTGAATCCTTCGGGCGATGTGGTCGAAGGCTGACTCATCTTGCTTGGCTTTCAGCTCCTTAAACCCAACGCCTGACTTCTCCGCATCGAGTTTGCGTTGGCGCTGCATCTTGATCGTCTGCCAGCTCTCCCAGGCGACGAACAAGGAAATCGAGATCAGTACTACTACGAAGGTTATCCCAACTACTTTATCGACACTGGCCCGGCCGAACTGCTTCAGTTGCTCGATCGCTTGAGCGCCGACCTCGACACCCGCGATAGTTCCTATCACCATGATGAAGCCGAGTTTCAAATCGACGTTGCCAAGCGCACGATGCTTCTTGGTAGCGACTATGGATTTGCCGACGATGTGCGCGAGGTCGGTACCGACCACCATGTTCATAGGAACTCCGACGGCAAATAACGCTGGCCCGGCGAGGAAGCTTCCTCCTACGCCGAAGAACCCTCCCAGAATTCCGATGATGAACCCAGTGATGACCAGATAGAAGGGGCTGATGTGTGTGTGAGAAATCAGAAAATCCATGGGTGTTCAATCGGAGCGAAGTCGAATGAGCTTTAACAGAAAGCTGGTCACCATTTCCAGCACTACGCCCTGAGTTATGATCAATAACAAAGCAATAATAGCGTAGAGGGTCTTGTTATGATCGTAGAGTCCGTGCAGCCACGCGTTCAAGAGTCCGATGACAAAGAGGACGTATGCAGCCACCAATGCGGCGTACACTATCAGTTCGATTAGAAACGACCTCGCGGCAAGGCTGGGTTTCAGTTTCACCTGTGCGGTTCACTCACAATCGGAATTGATTCGGCAGCGTCAATCGCAGACATCATATAACACCGAATTGCGTTTAATGAAACTTACGAGGAAACAACACCGGCGCGCGGATCATCAAACACGAGTGTCCTTGTGGAGTCAGCTTGCAGACAGTTAGAATTTACTCACCCGTGCTTGAGAGGATGTAAGATGCGAACTAAAATATTTTGTCTGACACTTATCACGATAGCGGTCTGCTCATCGGGACTTGCATATCAAACCAGGTCGTCTCAGAACGCGCCACCCCCTGCGATTGAAGAAGTCATCAGACGATTTGCCGCAGCCGAGACTGAAAACAGAACCGCAAGGAATAACTACACTTTTGCACAGGATTTCGATCTGATCACGATTGGAGAAGCCGGGTCGGTGACGGGGCGATTCCACCGAGTCTCCGACATAGTTCTGGATGACCGCGGCAATAGAATAGAAAAGATAACGTTCTTTCCGCAGTCGACCCTCGTAGCGCTGCAAATTACGAACGAAGACATGCAAGACCTGGCGGGCGTTCAGCCGTTCGCGTTGTCAACCGAGGATCTTCCGAAGTATCAAATCGACTATACTGGACGCGAGAAGCTCGATGAGTTGAACACCTACGTCTTCGACGTCAGGCCAAAGTCGATTCGCAAGGGTGAACGCTACCTTCAAGGGCGCATCTGGGTCGATGATCAGGATCTTCAAATAGTGAAAGTGAAGGGCCAGGCTGTACCCGAAGTCGGCGAGCAAAAATTCCCGCACTTTGAAAGCTATCGAGAAAACATCGACGGCCGCTATTGGTTTCCTACCTATGTCTACGCTGACGATGTCCTTGATTTTAGGAAGGGGCCTTCGGTTCATCTTCGCATGACCGTGCGCTTCACCAACTACAAGAAGTTCACCGGCAGGATTCGCGTCGGGGATGAGGGCGAAGCCGCGAGCGAAGACGAAGTGAAGGGCGCGGACAAGAACAAGCCTCCAGTCAAGCCGCCCGATCAGGACCCGTCGAAGCCTGAACTGAAGCGGCCGCCGAAGAAGCCTTGATGAATGATGCGCAACACTGCCCGCACGATCGCGGCTTCGTTGATCATAGCGGCGGTTTTTCCATGGCCGTCGGCGTCTCGACCTCTTCAGAAAGAATCACCATCTGAAATACTGTCGGCTGCTGCAGCGCGCGGCGATCGGCTTCAGAGGGAGCTGCGTGACTACACTTACTTTGCAGAGCTAACGATACAGACCGTGAGCCAGGCCGATACGATCACCGGTAAGTACTATCGGGTCTCTCAGGTTTCGTTCGACCGCGATGGCAATCGCCGCGAGCGCGTGATCGAGAACAGCTCTACTCTCCCGAAAGGCATCTACATCGGGACGGAGACCGCAGATAACCTCACGCACATCTACCATTTCATGATCACTTCGGAAACGCTCAATCAATATGAATTGAATTACGTTGGGCGCGAGCGAATCGACGAGCTGAACACTTTTGTTTTCGACGTGAAGCCGCGACTAAAACTGCCTAACCCGGATAAGAGTGATAAGAGTCGCGAGCGATACTTGAAAGGCAGGGTGTGGATCGACGATGAGGATCACTGTGTAGTCAAAGTCGCCGGCGAACCTGTCCCCGTTCAGAGCGGCCATCAAGCTCCGAACTTCGAGACGTACTTTCAGAACTACGGCAGGTCGTGGTTCCCGGCTTACACATCTGCCGTGGACTTCATTCGAGTTGAAGGTTACTTTAATCGCGTCGTGGTTAATGTGCGCTACACCGGCTACAAGAAGGCAGGAGCGAGATGAACGGTGCGTCTGCGGCGAGTTCGAGGCGGCATCTGGTGTTCGCACTCGGCGTGTTCATCGCGTCGTTGGCCGTGTATGCGTGGACGCTCGCGCCAACTGTCACGCTGGTCGATAGCGGCGAATTGATCCTGGCCGCGCGCAGTCTGGGCGTCGCTCACCCGCCTGGCTTTCCGCTTTACGTTTTGCTGGCTCATATTGCAACATTGATTCCAATCGGCAACATCGCCGTGAGAGTGAACTTTGCATCAGCGATCTTTGCTGCGCTAGCTGCGGCGGTCTTGAGCCTTGTCGTCGTTGAAGCAATGGTGACAGCCGGTCTCGCCACTCAGTCGACCAAAGACCGCAAGAAGTCAGGGGATCGCAGGAGTAAGAAGCGCGCGGGTGCTTTGAGCCAAATTCGAGATGAAGATGTGCATGCACATCCGCTCATCTTAATACTTCCATTCTTAGTCTCAGGGTTGCTGCTGGCTTTCTCGCGTACGCTTTGGGCATACGCAACTATAGCCGAGGTTTACACTCTGAACACGTTGCTGATCGGGGCCATTTTTTTGCTGATGTTCCGCTGGCGTCGCGTGATTGAGACGGGGAGACGTTTGAACGAGACGGGGAGACAAGGCGACGCGGCGACGCGGCGAGAAGATCATGTGAGCGGTTCGTCGCCCCGTCATGCTTTGTTGTACGCGGCCGCATTTGTCTTCGGTCTCGCGCTCGGAGTGCATCACGTGACCGTCGGCCTGATGCTGCCCGCGTTCGCGGCACTGGTGTTCGCGACGGAAGGAATAAAGTTTTTTACGAGCAAACGATTGCTTTACGCTGGGCTGTTTGCGTTCGCGGGACTGTTCGCCGTCTACGCGTATCTTCCGCTTGCAGCCTCGCGAGCGCCGATCATGAACTGGGGCGACCCTCGTACGTTCGAGCGATTATGGTGGCACATCACCGGAAGACAGTATCAAGTCTTCCTTTCTTTCTCGCTGCACACCGCGGTGAGCCAATTCGGCGATTTCATTAAGCTGGCGGCGCGAGAGTTCGGCCCTTGGTGGTTACCCGTCGCGCCGGCATTGGCAATCGCCGGAATGGTTGCGCTGTTTCGGAGCAACAGACCTGTGTTCTGGTTTCTTGCGCTGGTGATCATCGCCGACCTCGCTTATGCGTTGGGCTATGAAATAGCCGAAGACAAGGACGCTTATTATCTCCCTGTTTTTATCGCGATGGCGATCGCTGCAGGCTTCGGCGCAGCGTGGCTCATCAACAAGGTGATGTCCTCGACCTCGAGTTTTTTGCCAGGCGCCGCGCGTTCCGTCACCGCCGCCGTAGTGTTACTCGTGCCGATTGTCGCGCTGGCGGCGAATCTGCCTTACAACAATCGAAGCCGTTATTACATCGCTCACGACTATACGGAAAACATTCTCTCGACGATTGAGCCTGGTGGAATGTTGCTCACACGCGATTGGCAGGTCTATTCGCCCATGCTGTACGTTCGGGAGATAGAGCATCAACGGGCCGATGCGGTGGTGATCGACATAAATCAGCTTCGACGCTCGTGGTATTACGATTATCTTGCTCGCGCTTATCCGGCGACGATCGACCAGGCCCGCGATGAGGTTGATGCTTTCCTGGAAGACCTGCGTCATTGGGAACAGGATCCCGATCTCTACCAGCGAGACGTTTCTTTGAACCAACGAATCAATTCACGATTCTACGAAATGATCGTGGCTTTGGTGAGTAATCACATTCGCAGCGCGCCCGTGTACGTAACGCTGGACATTGCTGCCAATCGCGATGGCACTGACTCGGAGTTAACCAAATCGCTAGGCGGCTCGTACCAGTTTATTCCGCAAGGTCTGGTTTTTCAGTTGTCAACTTCGCGTGAATTTCAGCAGCCCGCCGAACCGCAGCTCATCACGCGAGGTCTGGCCGACGGTACATTGAAGTTCGACGACGATGACGTGGTCAAACTCAAGGTGCTGCCGGTTTATGTGACGATGTTTTACAATCGAGGTCGCTATCTTGCTGTGAACAACCGTCACGAGCAGGCTATCGAGTCATTCAAGCAAGCGCTTGCGTTGGACCCTCGCTTCAGTCTCGCGCAGAAAGCGATCAACGACAGCCTGGCCGCAGTCCGAAAGGCTAATGAAAACAAGGCTCAATGAACGAGTCAGCCCTTGTACGACCCACGCTTGTCCGAAGCAAGGCCCGCATTCACGGCATCGCGAACCGTGTTCGCCCGTTTCTGCGGATCGGTCATGTTGGTCTGGTTGCGGATTTGATTATAGATGTCCAGAAGCCGACGCTCGTCTGAATCGGTTAAGTTCTCCGGATCGTCTGACCCGCGTTCGCTCACAAACTGGTCGATTGCTTTTCCGATAGTACTCTTTTGGCCCGGTGGCGGGTTGACGTGGCCCGGACGGTTTACGTGCTCGTCCAGTATCAGCGCGACGCCAAACTCTGATGT
>JADGNW010000148.1 GCA_017883315.1 Blastocatellia bacterium
GATCTTCTGGCTGCGCCTCCCGGTTCGGAACGTCCTGGTTCTGAACCTCCGGATCTGAGATTTGCGGCTTACCTGCATTCTTGCCGGCACGTTCTACTCCACCAAGCAGGAAAGATCGAGCGCCAAGCTTGCGCAGTTCGCTCAGAAACTTTTCATCAGGGGTGAAGTCAATGCCTCGCTGGTTGATCTCGGCGACGATGTCGGCTTGTGAGAGGTGATGTGCCTCGGCATCCTTGAGCCGGGATAGGATTTCTTGTTTTGTCACCGGCGCGGTAGTTACTTGCGCGGGCCACGCTGAAACAATCGAGCTAAGAGCGAACAAGATAAGCGCAGTCAGAGTTGAGGTCTTCATAGAGTCGCCAGTCTCACTTATAGACTAGCACAACAAGCGGACATCAGGAGCGCGGCGGCGTGTCCTAAATGTCCGCCTGCTGAGCCTCGAGCTGTTATCGTTAGAAGCGGCGGCGACCTCGGGAATTTTCGCGATAGCCAACCTCGTAGCCGCGCCGGAATGCAGCGCGATAGGCCTGGCGATAAGCTTCTCTGCTGCCGTACTCCGAGCGGTATCCGCTGTCTCCGTCGCGGTAGTGACTCGAGTTTGCCGGATTGAAAGATCTGCGGTTGCGACCGTCGTCCCGGCCTCGATCTAAGCCGGTGGCGTAGCCCCTCTGCTCCGCGATTCGCGAGCTATTATTTCGATCATAACCTCCCCGATTACGATCTTGATCCCTGTCACGATCTCGACCGCGTTGCGAAGAACCGTAGCCATCCCAGCGGTCATTTCTCACCTGCGCCTCAGCCGTTGAGATCGCCGCCGCGCCAAAACCGAGCACGACGAAGAGAGCTAGAACCACGCTGCAAACTTCTGTTTTCAGCTTTGAGCTCATGATTGTCCTCCTGGGTATTTCGCGAGTCCGCGCTTGTGCGTCTAGACTCTGGGCATAAGATTGCGCGAGCAATCGAAAAGCTGACCTCGCTTGCAGGCCAATTATTCCTTCCTATCTGACTTCCCCTTCCCACAAGCAGCCTCAATCTGTACAACTTCAACAAGGTGATGCCTGCAATTTACCTTTACGTGGTGCTTATGTAAACTGGGAGCGTTTGAGACCTATTAAAGGGGAGAGGGGAAATGAAGCGAATACTGATCAACTCAGCGCTTGTCGCTGCGATTATCTTTGGAGCGTTCTCGTCTGACGCGATCGCACAACGTCGTCATCGCGAGTGCCGCGAGCAGTACAACGCCGCAGTAAGAGTTGCAAGACTCTTGCGCGGACGTGAGCGTCGAATTCAAGTGATTCGAGCCAGAAGAGAGTTCAACGAGTGCAGACGAAGAGCCCGAAGATTTTGATTGGTTGTTCAGCTATTGAGTATTCTGTCAGCGCCGCGCGAGAGCAGCTCGTCAGCAAGTCGTTGTCCAATTGCTTCTGCATCCGACGACGGACCGGTTTGCCGATCACGCAATGCTTCTGAGCCGTCGGGACTCGCGACCAGACCATCCAAATTCATCGTGCCGGCCTCAATCGTTGCGTGAGCTGCGATGGGAACGAGGCAACCGCCGCCCAGTCCCTTCAAGAATGCGCGCTCTGCTCTACAAGCGAGGCGCGTCGGTTCGTGATCCAGGGCGCCTACGATCTCGTTGACCACCGCGTCGTCCGCGCGCGTCTCAATTGCCAGCGCGCCCTGTCCCACCGCCGGCAGCATGAAGTCCTCACTCAAGTGTTCGGTTATTCGATTGGCGTGCCCGAGACGATGAAGCCCGGCGGCGGCCAACACAATCGCATCGAAAGAGCCTTCATCGAGCTTACGCAGACGCGTGTCGACATTACCGCGGACGGGCTCGATCACGAGATCGGGCCGTGCCCGAAGAAGCTGCGCCTGCCGTCTAAGGCTGCTCGTGCCGATGACGGATCGAACGGGAAGTTCGCTGAGAGATCTGATAGGCTCGCGCGCAACAAGCGCATCGCGCACATCCTCGCGCTCGCATATCGCGCTGATGCCCAGGCCGTTTGGAAGCTCAGTAGGAAGGTCTTTCAGACTATGAACGGCTAGATCGACTCGACGTTCGAAGATCGCGTCCTCGAGCTCCTTGGTGAACAATCCTTTGCCTTGCTCGCCAAGCTTGGGAAGCGATACATCAAGCACCCGGTCGCCTTTGGTTGAAATGATTGTGATCTCGACTTCAATGCCGGAGTGATGTTTCTCAATCTGGGACTTGACCCAGTGGGCTTGCCATAGTGCGAGCTGACTTCCACGCGTTCCGATTTTGATCTTGTCAATCAATCTATGCGCTTCCTCTTATTCGATCCTGATCATCTTACGCAGCTCGTCCATCATCTGAGACGGCTCGCCGTCGCGCGCGGCGTTGCGGATATGCACGATCATTGGGTGAGAGAGCTTGTTCACGAGCGCCGGGATCAAGACGGCCTCTATGGCTGCTTCCTGTTCGGCACTCAGATCGCCAAGCCGCTTGCGGTTTCGTTTGAACTCGCTCACCACGATTTGTGAGAGAAGTTCCTTGACTTCAACGACCGCCGGACCAATATCAAGCGAGCGCAGTTGTTCAACGAAGTTCTTCACTTCGGCTTCAATTATCGCCTCGGCCTGTTGAGCCTCTTGTTGGCGTTCACGAATGTTAGCCTTGACTATAGACTCCAGATCATCCACATCGAACAGAAAAGCGTTCTCAATATCTGCAAGTCTGGGATCGATGTTTCGTGGAACGGAGATGTCTATGAATAGCACCGGACCTTTCTTTCGGAACTTGAGTGCACGTTTGGTTTCGGCGGGATGGATGACGTAGTCAGGGGCGCCGGTAGAGCAGAGAACGATATCGGCCGATGGCAGCACATCGTAGAACGCTTCAAAATTGACCGCGCCGCCTGAATATTTCCTGGCGATCTCTTCCGCGCGCTCGGCGGTGCGATTCGTCACGATGAGCTTGCCGGTTCCGGCGTCTAATAGACTGCGCGCCGCGAGCTCGCCCATCTCACCCGCGCCCACCAGCAACACTGTCTTATCAGTCAGGTCTTCGAATATCTTTCGCGCCAGCTCGACTGCTACCGAACTGACCGACACTGGGTTCTGCGCGACACCGGTCTCGGAGCGGATGCGTTTTGCTACGGAGAGGCTTCGATGCATCACCTGGCTTAGCACTCGGCCAATAGTGCCGGCGTTGATCGCGTGTTGATAAGCCTCTTTGACCTGGCCAAGAATCTGGGATTCCCCAACAACCATGGAATCCAGGCTCGATGCTACGCGGAACAGATGCTTGATCGCATCGGCGTCGGCGTGTCTGTAGAGATGGCCGTTTAGAGCATCCGGCGGAAGCTGATGAAACTCGCTCAGGAAATCCGCCAGACACGCAATACCTCGATCGGCCCCGGCTGCCGTTGATGCTATCAGCTCGACCCGGTTGCAGGTCGAAACAATAAGCCCTTCGTCGACTGTCTCCTGATCTACGAGCCGGCTCAGCGCGTCGGGGAGAAGCGCTTCGGCGAACGCAAGCCGCTCGCGCATTTCCAAAGGCGCGGTCTTGTGGCTCAATCCTACCAGTACTATGTTCATAGGTCAGAAGTCAGAGATCAGAAGTCAGAGGTCAGAGATCAGAAGTCAGAGGTCAGCGCCAGACGCGCCGACTCTGATTTCTGACTTCTGATCTCCGATCTCTGACCTCTATCTTTCATCTCTCATCCTCAAAAGCCGTGACCGAGGTAACGAACACCTACCAGACTACAGACCACGATTACGAAGCTCACGATCGAAGCGAGAGCTGCCGCGCGCCCGCCCCAGCCCGCATTTATGCGTGACTGGATAATGATCAGATAAACAAGCCATGTGACAACGGAGAATATTTCGATCGGCCCCGGTTGCCAGTATATGTGATACCGCGAGTATGAGTACCACACGCCGCCGACAATCCCGAGCGTCATCAACACAAACCCTATTGCCATCGCGCGGGAACTGATCGCATCACAGGTGTCGAGCGACGGAAGCTTGTAGAAGACGGTGCCGAAGCGTTTATGTTTTAACTCACGTTCCTGAATGATATACATCACGCCCGCCCCGAACGCTACGAAGAACGATGCGTAGGCCAGCAACAATAATCCAATGTGTGCGGGCAACAAGACGCTCTGAAGAGAATTACTAAACACCGGCGCAGGTTGGCTGGGGCCGGGCGAAATTCCGGCGATTACCGCAAGCACTAAAACGATTGGAAAGATGAAAGCTTGAAGCGCGTTGGCGTGATACCAGCGATACGCGATCAGTGTTAAGAGGACAAGACCCCAGGACAGGAATGCGGACATCTCCTGCACGCCAACAAGAGGACACCTGCCGGTTCGAAGTCCCCGCAAAAAGAGCCATGCCGTATGTCCGCCCAGGGCTATCGCAAGCGCGATGAGTGCCGGCTTACGCATAACCGGGCGCTTGGTAGTCAGGGCAAAAATAGATTGGGCTACGCACACGGCGTAGCCCGTTAGTATGATTATCCAGAGGATTTCCATGGGCCTGCTCCGGCGTGTGATTCCAGCAAGGAGTAATTCTACCCGCCGTTCAGCCCACAGGCAACGAAGCGCTTAGATCGTCTCCAGTTTGCGAAGCGCATCGACGTTCTGCAGCGCGATTCGCTTGCGGCCAACTTTGATCAACCCGTCTTGTTTAAGCTCCGCAATGCCGTTGGTCACCGTCTCGCGATACACGCCAAGCTTCTCAGCCATCTCCTGATGAGTGTAACCGCTCACTTCCTTGCTTCCACCGGCCAGCTTGAGAAGCAGCGAGGCGATCCTGGAGGTCACCGGCTGGAAGGCCGACTGCTCGTGTCTGTGCTCGGCGTCGACGAGCCGCGGTCCAATGTTACGAGCGAGATTGAGCGCGAACGCGGGCGAAGCGCTCGCGATTTTCTCAAAGTCCCCCGCGCTTATGTACGAGACCTTGGCAGCGTCAGCAGCCACTGCCCGCGCCCCTAACATTGATTGGCCAAGCATCGGCATGTCGCCAAAGATCGTGCCTGCTTCAACTGTCTTGACGTCCAGATCTTTCCCGCTTGCCGACGTTCGAACGATGTTTACACGCCCGCTCCGTACCACGGCTGCGACCGGACCCTTGGAGGAGGTCGGATAAACCGTGTCACCCGCCTTGAAGTTGCGCTTGGGTAGTCTATCTATCGCTGCTTCCGCCGCCTTGTCCTGCGCCAGGTCGGAAAGTTTCAGATAGCCAACCTTGGAGGCCAGGCTTATTGCGGCCAGTGAGCGAATCTTGTCGCTAGGACCCTTCGTGCGTCTCTTCTTCTTCATTTTCGAAGCTGCTCTCTTAGTTGCAGTTGCCAATTTAATCACCTCTTTCACCCAGCGTTTGAGTAAGTGTTTGGCTGCTGTCTTAGTATTTCTTTAGCGGTAAGGTGACAGCAACCTGGTTGACGGTTCGCGGAGCCATTTTGTTATTGAGTCTGCGCGTCATGCTGCGTCGGACTCTTACTTTTTATGATGGCGCTCCAGCGTAGCCAGATCAGACTCATAATAGGACCTGGAGAATGATATTACAATGATGCTCACCGACTCGTCAGTAAGCCAGCGCACAAACGCAACCGTAGTTGTCCAAACGCTGGACTAAGCAAGAGAGTTAACGCAAAGGGTCAAAAAAGGGCAGGGAACTTATGTCTCGCATAGTGACCATTATTGACTGGCAACGGTTCGCCGATAGAGACCAACAATCTCGAGCGCGAACGCCGCTGACAACAGCGAAGGCAAATAGAAAAGCCATCGTGGATTGGCGAAGTGAGTCATCGCGAGACCGGAAAGTGAGGGACCGACCAGGCTGCCGATCCCAAACGCGAGCGAGAAGGTCGAGTTAGCCGCGCCGAGGCGTTTCTTACTCACGATGTCGCCAATCAACGCGAGCCCGATCGGATACAGGCTGCCAGCCAGCGCGCCGGCCATTGCCCCGGTCACCAAAAAAAACCGCCAGTCAGTATGAAGAGGCAGAATCGCAAACACGCCTCCGAGTAAGACTGTGCACACAAGAAGAGTTTTGCGCTTGCCGAATCGATCTGCCGCCCGACCGATCGGGACCTGACTTCCGATGGTCCCGATTATCACCGCCGTTATGATGGCTCCCATCGCCGTCTCGGGAACCCCTATTTCCCTTTTCAAGTAGAGCGGGAATAGCGTAATGAGCGAAGACATGAGATAGCCGTAGAACGTGCCCGCCGAGATAGGTACTAGAATCTTTACCGAGAGCACTCTGGACGTTGTATCCGCGTGACGTGATTTAGAGGGCATCTTCTTGATGAGACTGGCAACCAGCAATGCCGCTAGCACGCTTAACGCGAAACATCCGATGAACGGGACGTGAGGGCTTATTCCAAATAGCAGCGTTCCGGCAAGCGGTCCCGCGGCCCATCCTATTCCGACAGAAAGCGCATAATAACTCAGGCGCCGAGCTCGCTCGTTTGGTTCGCTTAGCAGACCAATCATCGTTTCCGTGGCTACGGAGATGGCGGCGGCCCCAACGCCTTCCAGTGCCCGCACTGCGAAGAAAAGCCAGGTGACTTTGATATAGGCAAACAGGAATATGGCCGAGCCGTAGACCGCAAGACCCGAGACCAGAACTCGCTTCGGTCCTACGCGGTCAGTAACGGCGCCGATCGGGAACGACGCCACAGTGAACGCCGTAAACATCGTCGTGCCGATCAATCCGACGAAGAAGCTGTTCTCACCGTGCACGGTAAGCACGATCGGGATCAGCGGCGCAACAAGGCCTACGCCCAGATAGCTCAGCCCAATGCTCAGGTAGATGACCGAGAAGATTTTCGAATCAGACAAATTGCCCCCCGATACAAGAGCGAAAAAATAGCACTACGGAGAGCAAAGGGCAAAGAGTGAAGAGCAAAGGGCGAAGAGCACGGGGCGTTCAGCCGTCTCTTTGCCCTTCGCCCTTTGCTCTTTGCCCTCTTACTTGTTGGCGAGGTACTCGCGCATCTGATCGACGTACTTGTTGTACTCGCGACTACCGATGAACTTGGCGGGTAAGACAGTAGAAAGGTATCGCAGATACTCATCCGGAGAGAGCGGCGCTCCACGCTCCGTTAGCAGCTCTCCTCGAATCGCATAGGGCTTAAAGATGACTTCCTCGGGCCCACGCTTGCGGAAGAACTTCAGGTCTGGAACAGCAATCAGATCCTCAAGTCTGATACCACGTTTTGGATCGCGGCTTTTTTCAATTTCGTCGATCAACGAATGAGCTTCCTCACGAGACACGCTGGGGATGTGCTCTTGAACTATCGCGACGTTCACGTTTCGCACTACGCCGCGAACCTCCTCTACGTATTCAGACTGAGCCGTGCCGTTTCTCTTATCCTTAAACCCGAAGGTGACCGCGGTCTCACCGCCCTGTTCATTGCCAAACATCTCGAGCCCTCGAGGGAACCAGAGGTTCATCGCGCGCTGAACGTCCTCTATGCTGTAGTCGCCTTCGCCGCGAGCGGCCATCTGCGATATCTCCTTGAGCAGCTTGCGGCCGCTGCCAATGTGAAACGCCTCCTCTTGCAGCATCGGCCCCATGCTGCGCGCCATCGGCGCATAGCTGAAGACCTGTTGCATATCGAGTTGATATTTGCCGACGAGATCTATCACCGTTGCGTAAGTCACATTGTCCAGAAAATCGTTGAAGTCGATGTTGAAAGCGTCCAGCACGTGCCCGCCGAGCTCCATCGAAAGAAGCTCTTCGATCGTTTGCTTGGCAACATCTCCCAGGCCCGGCTTCTTCCACGTGGGGTCCTGGTCCAGCACCCAGAACATCTGGTAAGCGTGGCGCAGCTCTTCAGCCATAATCCTGAGCACCGCGAATTTCGCTTTATCGCTCACAGCCTTGTCGAGCGTCAGACGATGCTGCTGAATCGAGCCGAGTTCGGTAGAGCATTGCGCGCGGACGATATCGCGAGCGCTGAAGAATGCGTTGCCGACCATTTCCTTTGCGTGCTCGAATCGCTTATTGCCTGCGTATTGACCAACCTCCACTATATTGCTCTTGAGGCCGCCGACCTTCGCCACCAACTGGAATGGAGGCACGCCCTTGAAATAGTCATCCCAGTGCTTCATCAGGATATCCAGCTCAGGGAAGTTCCTCTCTTGCCAGTCGACGATCGCGTCGTGGTATTTCTGGGTGATGGTCGTGGTCGTTAAGCTCATCAAGCCTCCGTCTGTTAGGTTCTTGGTTGGCGGTTTGAATATTATCGAACGAGCGTTCGAAATTCAAGGGCGGTACGGGTTCAGGATCGATCCAGTGTTGGTCCTCTTTAGCAAAGAGTGTTTGTCTGGAATCTGCACAGGAGCCGAGAACAACTGGCTTAAACCAGGCGCAATGTTGAAACTGCAAAAGCGCGATCTCGAAGCGGGTGGTTTTAACTAGCCTTGGTCTTCTCGGCCGCATCTCTGATTGCCTCTTCCACTCTCTGCACATTAGGACCGCCACCCTGCGCGAGATCGGGCTTGCCCCCGCCGCGTCCTCCGAGCATTTCGCAAGCTTCCGCGAGAAGTTGTCCCATGTTCTGCGCTAATGACGACGACCGCGCAAAGACCAGACGCGCCGCTTCGGCATTCTTTGTTGCGAGAAGCGCTATCGAAGGCTCCCGCTGAACTATCTTGGCCGCGAGCACTCGCACCTCTTCGACGGCCCGCCCTTCGAACACAGCGTGAACGATCTTGAAGTCTCCAGACTCTGCGGACCCTGCCAACATCTCCGAGGCTTCAGCGACCATCGCCAACTCGAGCAAATCGCGGATGCGTTTCTTGTTTGATTTCGCCTCCTGGATTTCGCGGGCTACCAACTCGGGCGTCGAATCCCTTTCAGCGCTGAACAATCGCGCGACCGCAACGGCTGTATTGTTGGCCAGCCGGTAATCGGCGAGCGCCCGGCCTCCGCATACAAACTCGACTCGCGTCATCTTCTTCGCGCGCTCGTGCGAGCGTATCGCAATCATTCCGATCTGGCCTGTGCGCGCTGCGTGAGTGCCGCCGCACGGCGACCAGTCGAAGTCCTCGACTTCGATCACGCGGATGTCGCCTCGCACCGCGCTCTCTTTTCTAAGCGGCAACCGCGCCGCTTCTTCTTCGTTGACCAGGTGAACGCGCATGGGCCTGTCTTCGAAGACCACTGCGTTTGCGATATCTTCTGCTGCTCGCAGCAAGTCGCTGGTCGGTGACTGCAACTCGATATCGATGGTCGATGTACGCGCGCCAAGATGAAATGAACGAGTCTCAGCTCCACAAGCCTGCACAAACGCTTGAGACAGGATGTGTTGGCCGCTGTGCTGTTGCATGTGATCCAGCCGCCGCACGCGATCGATGATTCCGGTGACAGTCTGGCCCGTATTAAGCGAGCCAGCGCCCTCGACGACGTGGTAGATGGTTCCGGCTTCATCTTCGAACACATCGACGACAGAGGCTTCGCCGAGCGTTCCGATATCGTTAGGCTGGCCCCCGCCAGTCGGATAAAAAGCGGTTTGGTCCAGCACGACACAATCGCCGCGTTCCGACGACCGCGCGTCGATAACCGTTGCGGAGAATTCGAGCAAGCTGGAATCGCGGAAGTAGAGTTTCGGAGTTGGTTGCATGTTAGTGATGAGACAAGCGGACGCGCATCTGCGCCCAGCAAGTCACTTTTGCGTGGCCTTTACTTGAGCCTGCGCGCGGTTCAGGTTGTCCTGCGCCAACCTGAATTCCGGCTTCAGGCGCAAAGCTGTCGAGAATTCTGGAATGCTTTTTTCAGGCTCTCCCTGCATAAACAGTACCAAGCCCAGATTATTGTGCGCCTCGGGGCTGTTCGGGTTCAGTCGTAGCGCCTCATTCAATTGTTCTCTCGCTTCAGGGAGCTTCCCCTGGCGTGCGAGCATCAGTCCCAAATTGGTGCGAACGTCAGGGTCGCTTGGCGCAGACTCCAATGCCTGGTAGAAGTGACGCAACGCTTCGTCGGAGCTTCCACTCTGAGCCAGGGCGATCCCTAGTTGTAGGTGCGCCTTACTCGAACCTGGCTGGAGCTCGACGGCTCGCGTCAAATAGTTCGTTGCTTCTGTAGACCTCCGCTGGTCATTGAGTGTGACTCCAATGTTGATCAGGGCGTCGAAGAAGTCAGGTTTGATTCTCAACGCGTCGCCAAGGTGCGCGATGGCTTCGTTGAGGTTACCCTGTTTTTCCAACGCGTGCGCGAGGTTGTAGTGTACTACCAGGTTGTCTGGAGCCACTAACAGCGTGTGTCGAAGCAGAGTTATGCTGTCCCGCCAATAACCGACTTGAACCCACGCTAGTGATCCAAGAATCGTGAGCCAGATTACGGCGACAACAGCTGTGGCCCTGTACTGAAGGCGCCGTTTCCCGATAAGGTCAGCAACGCCCCAGACGACCATAACGAATAGACCGACCGATGGAATGTAGCTATAACGATCGGCCATGGATTGCCCACCCACTTGAACGAGTCCAATTACCGGGATGAGAGTTCCCAAATACCAAGCCCAGCCGGTGATCAAGTAGCCGCGGCCTTCCATTGCGCGTATCACCACAATGGTGACGCCAACGACGAGAGCAAGCGAGGCGGCCACTTGCCATGGCGATATGCCTTCGGGAGAAAAAGGATAATAGACTCCCAATCCGCGGGGCCAGAACAGCGAAACAAGGTACCTGGCGTATGCCACGAGTGCATTCGATATCCGAAGCAAGACCGGGGCGTCAGCAAACTGTCGAACGGCTCCGCCCCGCGACTGCGCGAGATATGTTATTGCGATTGATGCGGCGGCCAAAACAAAGATCGGGATCTTCTCTCGGGCCAATGGCGCGAGGCCTCTTACCAATCGATTAAGGCCGTCGCGGGGACGCCACTCAAGCCGATTGAGCGGCCAATAGTCCAGTAGCAGCATGACGAAGGGCCACGTAACGAACATCGGCTTCGCCATCAGCGCTAGCGCCAACGAAAGAGTCACCGGGAGGAATTGCTTCCAGGAAGAGGAGGCAGCTTTCGCATAGCGCATGTAAGCGAACAGACTGAGCAATCCAAAAAAGGCGCTCAACACGTCCTTGCGCTCGGCTGCCCATGCAACTGATTCGACGTGCATTGGATGTAGCGCGAACAACGCTGCGACCATTGCGCTGCGCCACACTCGATGGGTCATGTCCTTGAGGAGAGCGAACACCAGCAGGGAATTGAGAATATGGAATAGCACATTGATCGGCAAATGCGGACCCGGATTGAGACCAAACATTTGAGCGTCAAGCATATGTGACAGCCAGGTGAGAGGATGCCAGTTAGCAGCATGAAAAGTCGTAAAAGCCCATACCAACCCTTTAGTCGTGAGACCAGCCGTCACCATGGGGTTCTCATATATATAGGTGTCATCGTCGAGATTTATGAACTGATGGCCGATGACCTGTCCGTACACAGCAAGAGTGACGACGATCAAACCAGCTCCGATCAGCAACTCGCGACGGCCTATGCTTAGACCCGGAGAGTCTCGCCCCGAATCTGAGCGCTTGCTCGGTGGCCCCGATTCTTTTTGGGGGCTTCTCAAGTTGTTTTTTCTGGTGCTTGTCTTTTTCTTCATTGCCCGTCTTCGAATGAAGGGTTGCAGAGTATCACATGCTAATACCTCGGGAAAACGAACCCGCAAGCATTGCGCCGCACGATTGAAGACCGGTTGAAGAATACAGGCTGCCGCGCTCCGATTGTGAGTCTTTCTGATGGACACGTGACGTGAGACCGGCTTGCGCGCCGAACGTGTCAGCCGCTAGCCTTCGTCCAATGCGAAAGGCGTTCGTCATCAAACTCCGGGATGGCAGTTCGATTTCACTTGGCGAGCGGACGATAGTTGTCGGCGTGCTGAATGTCACTCCGGATTCGTTCTCGGACGGAGGCCGGACCTTCGAGCCAGCCCGGGCAATCGCGCGCGCGCTTGAGATGGAAGAAGAAGGAGCAGACATCATCGAGGTCGGCGGCGAATCGACCAGGCCCGGCTCCGTGCGCCTCCCAGCGCGTGTCGAACTCTCGCGAGTCCTCCCGGTTCTGCGAGGACTGGCTGGACGATTACACGCTCCTGTTGCGATCGATACGTATAAGAGCGAAGTCGCCAACGCAGCGATTGCTGAAGGCGCGAGCATCGTTAACGATGTCAGCGCGCTTCGCTTTGATCCCCTGGTGGCGGATGTCGTACGGCGCGAACGCGCGGCGCTCGTGCTGATGCATATGCGAGGCGAGCCGGAGACGATGCAGGCACTTGCGCCGAGCCCCGACATATTTGCTGAGATCGAGTCTGATCTCGACGTTGCGATTCGACTCGCTGAAGCACGCGGCGTCGGTCGCGATCAGATAATCATTGATCCGGGAATCGGATTCGGAAAGACGCTCGATCAGAATCTTGCGATCATCAATCACCTTGATCGCTTCGAAGCGTTTGATCTGCCGTTGATGATCGGGACGTCGCGAAAGAGCTTCATCGGAAGGTTGACCGGGCGCGTGGAAGGCGAGCGCGTAATGGGAACGGCGGCTTCGGTTGCGGCGGCTATCATCCGCGGAGCTCACATCATTCGCGTGCACGACGTGAAACAGATGGTCGAGGTCGCGCGCGTAACCGATGCGCTTCTAAGCGGCTGATGTTTGCGGGCTCAATGACTGCCTGCCGCACACTTGGAATCAGCAAAAAGAATGAGGACCGAGAATCGGTTTGAGCCGATCCTCGGTCCTCTTAGTTTAGACGAACGCTTGACGAAGCGTTCTATTTTTCACTGGTCATTGGAGCACCGGTTGGACAGGTGCAAGCATTGTTTGCCATGTTCATATCAGTGATCGAGCATTTCGGGTTAGTCGATCCGCCAAGGAAGAGCGACGCGGTGCCCTTGAGAGCAGCGAAGTCAAATCCAATGGTCACCTTCCGACTCCCCTTCTGATCGGTGATCGACCCTTCGCAGCCTCTGATGGTCAGCACGCCCGTGCCCGTGGCCAGGAGCTGGCCGCTGCAGCAGAAGCGATACTCACCTGTCAGAGTGTTAAACAGAACAACGTTGCCCGGATTAGACTCATCTTGCAGACAAGCGCTGAACACAGAGACTGTGAACGTACACGAAGCCGTGTTGCCCGATGCATCTGTAGCAGTGCAAGTCACAGTAGTTGTGCCTACCGGGAAACACGATCCGGAAGGCGGATTGCAAACCACAGTCACGCCTGGGCAGTTATCAGTCACGGTGACCGGGTAGTTAACCGGCCGGCAGCCTGCCGGCGGACAGGTAGCTGCCTCGGCGACGAAGATGTTAGCCGGGCAGGTGATGGTCGGCGGCTGCGTATCGTTGACCCTAACGGTGAACGTGCA